>DASRXY010000344.1:0-10993 GCA_035654035.1 Sphingobium sp.
GCTTGCGGATCATGTCCTCGCTGCTGCTTGCGGGGCCCAGCGTCGCGAGAATCCGGACCTTGCGGGAACGCGGCGGAAGCTTCTTCATGCGGGTGACGACCTCTTGCGATGCCGCGCGCCATGGCCGACATGGGGTCGGGCGGCGCCGGGCGGTGGTGCTGCGTTCCAAGCTGCACGACAAGGAAGCGACAATGGCGGAGCAATCAATGACGATAGAGACACTGGATGACAAGATAGCGGCGGCCGCTTTCCGTCGGCTCGTCGCGCATTTACGACACCGCACGGATGCCCAGAATGTGGACCTGATGGGTTTGGCCGGCTTCTGCCGCAACTGCCTGGGCGACTGGATCGCGGAGGCGGACAGCGCTGACGGCGGCACGATGGACAAGGAGACCGCACGCGCGCTCGTCTATGGCATGCCCTATGCCGAGTGGAAGGCGCGTCACCAGAGCCCGGCCACGCCCGAGCAACTTGAGCGCATGGAACAGAGCCTCGCGCGCAACAAGGCATGATGACGCCGGCGGGAATTCGGGCCGGACTGGCGTCTGCTAGGGAATGCAGATTCATCCTGCACGTCCACGGAAACCCGAGACGGGCCATGCAGACCGTCATTGAGCTGCTGAAGGATCACGCCTTGATCCCAGCCGCTGCCAATGCGCTGTGCGCCATCACCGCGGTGCCGGACCCGCAACCGCGCCGGGCGCATGATGCGCTGCGCCGCTTCGCGCGGCTGCTTGACGCGCACCTGCGCGCCGAAGAGCGGCTCCTCACGCAGGTTCGCGACGATGACGACCGTGAATTCGCCGCGCTCGCCATCGCGCATGGCGAGGGGTTCCAGCAGCTTGTCACGCAGTGGGGCGCCTATGTCGCCCAGTAGGATGAAGCCGCCATCAAAGGAAACTGGGCGGCGTTCGGGGACGCGACGAGAGGCATGATGGCACGGATCAACGCGCAGATCGCGGCCGAGGACCAGTCGCTCTACACCGCCGCCCAGCGCTATGGCCTCGCGCCGCTATGAGCCCGCCCGCCGCACCGGTATCCCGCGATGCCGCGTGAAAATGGTTTACTTCCGCATATGTCCGGGCTAGAGGCCCGCGCGATGTCCAGCATGAGCCTCAAGCCGATTAGCATTAAACCGACCCGCGCTCGCGGGGCGGTTCGGCGCGCGCGCACGGCCTGACGGCCGCGCCTGCTGGACAAAAGCCCCGCGGAAGAGCGCGGGGCCGACTTTCGACATCGAAAGCCTGACCCGCGCCTTCCCCTACAGGAAGGAGTCGTTGTTCGTCATGGTTGCACGTTTTTCCCGCGATGCCCGTCTCAATGTCGGTATCGTCGGCGCCACGGGTCTGGTCGGCTCGATGATGCGCCAGTTGCTCGCCGAGCGCAATTTTCCGGTCGCGAACCTGCGGCTGTTCGCTTCGGCCCGCTCGGCCGGCACCAGCATCGAGTGGAACGGCGCACCGGTGACGGTGGAAGATGCCGCCACCGCTGATTTCTCCGGTCTCGACATTGTCTTCTTTTCGGCCGGCGGATCGACCAGCAAGGCGATCGCTCCCAAGGCGGCCGCCGCCGGCGCGCTGGTGATCGACAACAGCTCGGCCTGGCGCAGCGACCCGGAAGTCCCGCTCGTCGTAGCGGAAGTGAACCCCGAGCATCTGGCGAACACGCCCAAGGGCATCATCGCCAACCCCAATTGCACCACCATGGCAGCCATGCCCGTGCTCAAGCCGCTGCATGTGGCGGCCGGGCTCAAGCGCCTCACCTGCTCCACCTATCAGGCCGTCTCCGGCGGCGGCATGGAGGGCATCGGCGTACTGGACCGGCAGATCGCGGCGGTGGGTGACAAGTGCGCGGAGCTGGCCTTTAACGGCAACGCTGATTTCGTGCCGGCCGCCGAGAAGTGGGCCGTGCCGATGGCGCATAATGTCGTGCCGCTCAACTATGTGCTGATGGAAGACGGCTACACCGAGGAAGAGCTGAAGCTGCGCGACGAATCGCGCCGCATCCTCGACATCCCCGGCCTGCCTGTTTCCGGCACCTGCGTGCGCGTGCCCGTGTTCACCGGCCACTCGCTCTCGCTCAACGTGGAATTCGAGCGCCCCCTTTCCGCCGAGCAGGCGCTTGATCTGCTGGGCAAGGCCAAGGGCGTGGTCGTCACCGACGTGCCCAATCCGCTGCAGGCGACCGGCGCCGATCCGGTGTTCGTAGGCCGCGTGCGCCCCGATCCGACGGTGGCCCATGGCCTGGCGCTGTTCGTGGTGGGCGACAATCTGCGCAAGGGCGCCGCACTCAATGCCGTGCAGATCGCCGAAGTGCTCTGCGACCGCGCCTGACGCGGCGCGCTACGATCGCACAGGCAATGGAAAGGTCCCGGAGCGATCCGGGACCTTTTCGCGTCAGGCCGCCAGCTTGAACACCGTCCGGTCGCGGCCGGCCCGCTTGGCCTCGTAGAGATTGGCGTCAGCCTGCCGCAACGCCGCGCAGGGATCGCCGCAGGTCGCCGCAACACCGGCGGAGAACGTGACCTGGCCGATCGGCTCATCCGTCTCGCGCAGGCGGAAATGGCGCAGCCGGAGCGCCTCGCGCGCCGTCTCGACCAGCACATAGGCCTGCTGCTCGTCGATCTCGGGCATGATGATGACGAATTCCTCGCCGCCAAAGCGCCCCACCGGATGCGGCGCCATGGCCTCCGCCAGCGTTTCGGCCACCACCTTGAGCACCCGGTCGCCCACGGCATGACCATAGCGGTCGTTGATCGTCTTGAAATGATCGATGTCGCAGAAGGCGACCGCGACCGGTTGGCCGGTCTGAGCGAGCGCCTCGAGCTGACGGTCGATAGCGCGGCGATTGGGAAGGCCGGTCAGCGAATCGCGCGCCGCATCGTCGCGGGCCGCATCCAGATCCTGCTTGAGCTGTTCGGTCTCGCGTCGCGTCTCGGCCAGCTTGCGCTCCATCTCGGCCGTGCGCGCGATCATGTTGCGGATGACACCGCCCAGCGCTTCATGTCCGCCGATCTTGCAGGCATTCTCCTCCAGATCGCGATTGAAGGCGCCCGTATCTTGCGCGGCGCGCTCCGCAATCTCGGCGAAGTTCAGCATCTGATGGCGCAGATGCGCCTGCTGGCGATCAAGCGCGGCTCGGGCGCTGGCCGGCGCGCGGGTATCGCAAGGCGCTCCATCCATCAGTTCGTCGACCGCTTTCTGCGTCAGCCGCACGCCGCCGTCCGTCACGGCATCCACGGCCTTGCGTAACCAGTCATTGGCGCCGGTGATGTAGAGATAGGCGAAGTTGTAGTTCGCCGGCATCGGATCCAACATGTGATGATCGAGGAAGCGCAAGGCTTCCTCTGCCGTTCGTTGATTGAGACTTCTTCTACTCACGACATTCCCCCCGCCCGGCAGCCGGGCGGATACCCTTATAGGCAATGTTGGTTGAGGATGCCTTAAATCGTGGGACTGCGTTCACATCGATCTGTCCACGACATTTTGCACGCCAGCGGCGCTGTGGCCTAGACAGGGAGCCGTGGCGGTGGATAGGACCGCCCGAACCGGTCCCTGACCGATTCATCCAGCCGGAGACAAGCGCCCCATGAGCGAACCCAATATCGCCGCCGACCAACTACGTCTGTTCATCGAGCGCATCGAGCGCCTCGAAGAGGAAAAGAAGGGGATCGCCGACGACATTCGCGATGTCTATGCGGAAGCCAAGGCGACCGGCTATGACGTGAAGACGATGCGTGCCATCATCCGCCTGCGCAAGATGGAGAGCCACGACCGGATGGAGGCCGAGGCGCTGCTCGAAACCTACAAGGCCGCGCTCGGCATCGAGTAAGCCGGTCGGCCGATGTCCAGAGAGGAATGACCATGCATCTGATCGGTTCCCCCGCTTCGCCCTTCGTCCAGCGCTGCGCCATCGTGGCACGGGCCAAGGGACTGGACATCGCCATCGAGCCGCCGCCCGGCGGCGCGATCCACAGCGCGGAGTTCCAGGCCATGGCGCCGATGGGACGCATTCCGCTGCTGGTGCTGGACGATGGCAGCCGTATCTGCGAATCGGCCGCCATCGCCGCCTATCTGGACGAAGTGCTGGACGGTCCCGCGCTGCAACCGGCCAATCCGCGCGAGCGCGCCCGCGTGCGCGAGGTCGAAGCCATTGCCACTTTGGAACTGGCGGCGGGGCTGCGGCCCGTCCTGGTTCACCGCGTTTTCCGCGTCTCGCAGAACGAGCCGCTGGTCGCGGCCGGCATGGCCCAGGCCGACAAGGGCTGCGCGGCGCTCACCCGGCTGCTGGCGGACGCACCGGCGACCGGCCCCTATGTGATCGGCGACACGCTCAGCCTGGCCGATGCCGTGCTCGTGCCGCTGGTGGCACTCGCCGGCGCGCTCATCGACCAGCCGGAAGTGGCTGCCCTGCATCAGACCTATCCGCTGCTCGCGGCCCGTCGCGAACAGGCGCAGGGCGATCCAGTGCTGGCACGCAGCCTGCGCGAGATGGAGCAGGGCTTCGCCGCCATCCGCGGCCGCATGACTGCACCTGCCGTCTGACAATCGGCGCGCCCACAATCGGGGGAGAGACACGCATGGCCGAGAATCCCTGGACCACCGCTTCACTCGACGACATGATCGTCACCACGACCCACGCCGTCGAGGGCAAGCCGGTGCAATATTATTTCGGCATCGTCTCGGGCGAGGTGATCGTCGGCGCCAATCTCTTCCGCGACATCTTCGCCAGCATCCGCGACATCGTGGGCGGCCGCGCCGCCGCCTATGAGGACGTGCTCGGCCGCGCCCGCGAGGACGCGCTCTCCGAGATGCGCGCCAAGGCTGCAAAGCGCGGCGCCAACGCCGTCATCGGCGTCGACATCGATTATGAAGTGGTCGGCAAGGGCGGCTCCATGCTGATGGTCTCCGCTTCGGGAACCGCCGTCCTCATCTGACCGGGCCCACGCGCCTTCCCCTTGGCGGCGTGCCCACGCCCGCCTATCAGCAGCCCAATATCGCAGCGGGCGAACGGAAGACGGAGAGGACGCATGAGGGGACGCATTGCCATGGTGACGGGCGCAGGCAGCGGCATCGGCCGCGCGGTCGCCATCGCGCTCGCCGGCAAGGGCTATCGGCTGGTGCTGGCCGGCCGCCGCGCCGCGCCGCTGGAGGAGACGGCGGGCCTGTGCGCCGGCGCTGCCGAAGCGCCGCTGTGCGTTGCCACCGACGTCGCCGACGAAGCCAGCGTCGCGGCGCTGTTCGCGGCCACGGTCGAGCGGTTCGGCCGGCTCGACCTGCTCTTCAACAATGCCGGCGTGAACGGCGGCCGGTTCGGCATCGAGGACATGCCCGCGGAACGCTTCCGCGAAGTCGTCGACATCAACCTGACCGGAACGTTTCTGTGCCTCCAGGCCGCCTTCCGCGTCATGAAGGCTCAGGAGCCGCGCGGCGGGCGCATCGTCAACAACGGTTCCATCTCCGCGTACAGCCCCCGGCCGGACACGGCGGCCTATTGCGCCAGCAAGCACGGCGTACTCGGCCTTACCAAGGCGGGAAGCCTGGAAGGCCGCAAATATGGCATCGCCGTCGGCCAGATCGACATCGGCAATGCCGCCAGCGCCTTCTCGGATCATTTCGCCCAAGGTGTCCCGCAGGCCGACGGCCGCCTCGTTCCCGAGCCGGTGATGGACGCCAGCCTGGTCGGTGAGGCGATCCTTTACATGGACAGCCTGCCCATCGAGGCGAATGTCCAGTTCCTCACCGTCATGCCCACCCAGATGCCGTTCATCGGCCGGGGATGAACCACCCGTTACGCACGCGTCCTTGACGAGGCTTGCGCGCGTGAACAGAATTTATGCGGGGCCGCCCCCCACTCGCGCCGGGTCCGAGGCGCCTTAGCGCCGGCCTGCAACGCGGCGGACGAGCGGTGTCGGACGGGGTGCGGCAGGTTCGGGACGAGCGGCGCGGGCGCCGCCGGGGCGGTCCAGGCGGAAGCGGCCGACGATGCCCGAGAGGCGACGTGATTCCTCGGAGAGCGCGCGCGAGGCGGCGTTGGACTGCTCCACCATCGCCGCATTCTGCTGAGTGGTCGCATCCATCTTCTGGATCTCGTCGCGTACATTCTGGAGGCTTTCAGCCTGCGCCTCGGCCTGAGTGGTGATCTCGCCAACCTGCTCGCGGGCCGCGCCGATGCGGGCGATGATCTCTTCCAGCGCCGTGCGCGTCTGCCCGACAAGGTCGACACCCTCATGCACGTCCGCGCTCGACTTGCCGATCAGGGCCTTGATGCTCTTGGCCGATTCGGTCGTGCGGTGAGCCAGCGCGCCCACTTCGCTGGCGACCACGGCGAAGCCTTTGCCGGCCTCTCCTGCGCGCGCGGCCTCCACGCCGGCATTGAGCGCCAGCAGGTTGGTCTGGAAGGCAATGCTCTCGATCACCTCGGTGATCTGCGCGATCTCCTCCGAGGACGTTTTGATCTTGTCCATGGCGGCAATGGCGCTGCCGACGATGGCGCCGCCCTGCTCGGCCTGGGCACTGACCTGGGAAATGCTCTCGCTCACCTCGCGGACATGGCCGGCGGTGTCGCGTACGGCGCCAGTCACGTCGCGCATCACCTCGGCAGCGCGGGTGATGCCACCGGCGGTGCGCTCGGTGCGACTGGCCAGATCGTTGGCGGCGGCACTGATCTCGCTGGCGCCCGCCTCGATATTCTCGGCGGCATTCGCCATCTCGACGAGCACGTCGCTCATTTCGTTGCGCATGCGGTGGAAATCGCGCGCAATCTGGTCGTAAAGCTCCGGCAGGTCCTGCAGGGTGGCCCGCAGATCGCCATCGGCCATGTCGGAGAGCGCCTTGCCGACCGCGTCGATCACGGTGCGCCGCGCTTCTTCCTCGGCCTGGAAATAGGCGGCCAGCGCCGCATCCATGTCGAGCAGCGCGGTTTTGACCAGCGTGCCGACCAGATCGCCCAGTCGACGCCCGGAGAGGCGCGTATGCAGGCCACGCCCGAGCGCCTTGTGGATCAGGTCTTCGAGCACCAGCGCATAAGCGCCGATATAATAAGGCGGCGTAAGGCCGATCCGGGCGTGGACCTCGCCGATATGCTGCGAGCGCGCAACCTGGTTGGCATCGAATGTGCCGGTAAAAAGCTGCCGCCAATGCAGGAGTTGCGCCTGCTGAGCGCGGTCGCGCATCTGGCGCGAGCCGAACAGCGCGGCGGTCGCGCGGTCGCCGGCAATGCGTGCATAGAGCCGCTCCAGCGCCTTGCCGCCGAACCGGTCGATCAAAGCCCGAACCCTGGGGAAGGCCGAATAATTGTCCTTCGTGAGCGGCGCGAAAGTCGCCCGCCCCGTCACCGGGTCGCCATGCACGTCAGCCATTGGAAATTTGCTCCCGAATTGCAGCATCGGCGGGCACCGGTCGGCCTGTTTCTGTCGACTCCGTCCTGCCAGTCTTCGAGCGCTAAGGGCCAATGCTTGCCGATTGGTAAACACGCCTCAACCATATTTCCCACTTTTCTGCGATTTGACGAGGGCTAATGCCGTGCTAGGACGGCGCTCCACTTCGGGCACGCCGCGATTTCATTGAGGGATCGCAGGGAGCCGCGAACCCATGTCGATCCGGTCCGGGGCCGCAGCATGAAGTCGATCGCCACTTTGACGATGAACCCCACGATCGACGTGGCCTATGACGTGCCCAAGGTGTTTCACACCCACAAGATCCGCGTCTCGCGTGAATATCACAATCCCGGCGGCGGCGGTATCAACGTGGCGCGCGTCTATGTGCGGCTGGGCGGCAATGCCCGCAGCTACTACACCTCCGGCGGCGCCACCGGCGTGGCATTGGACGGACTGCTCGACCTCCATCATCTGGTGCGCACGCGCCTGCCCATTGCCGGCGAGACCCGCGTGGCCGCCAATGTGCTGGAACGCGAGAGCGGCAAGGAATATCGTTTCGTTCCCGCGGGCCCGATGCTGAGCGTGGCCGAGTGGCGGGACAGCCTGGAAACGCTGCAATGGGCCGAGTGCGACTATATGGTCGCGAGCGGATCGCTACCGCCCGGCGTGCCAGACGATTTCTATGCGCAACTGACACCTCTGCTGCGCAAGCGCGGCATTCCCTTGGTGCTGGATAGCTCGGGCCCCGCTTTGCGTGCGGGCCTTGCTGCGGGGGGCATTCACCTTGTCAAACCCAGCGTGGGCGAGCTTCAGGCCCTGGTGGACCATGAATTGCCGGATGTGCCCGCCATCGCCCGCGCCGCCCGCACACTCGTCGAGCGGGGCAGTGCCCAGATCGTGGCTGTGACCATGGGCCACGAGGGCGCGATCCTGGTCCACGCGGGCTTCGCCGCTCGCCTGCCCGCTATTCCGGTCGAGGCGCGCAGCGCGGTGGGCGCAGGCGACAGCTTCCTCGCTGCCATGGTCTATGCCCTCTCGGATGGCCAGACGCCGCAGGATGCCTTCCGCCTGGGCATGGCGGCCGGCACGGCGGCCGTGCTGCGTCCCGGCACCGACCTCGCCCGGCCCGAGGATATCGACGCCATGCTGGCCCGCCTGCCCCCTGATCTGGAACCAGTGGATTTGTCTTAGGACGATCCGCCCTCCGGAATGACCTGCCAGCCTCTGTTATCAATTTTTGTAGGCCGGGCTGAGGACTCGTCATTTCCGCGAAAACGGGCATCTAGCTCCCAAACCGCACTGGATTCCCGCGTTCGCGGGAATGACGGAAAAAGCGTCGCCTTTCCGCCTCCTACGTTTCTCCGGACCGGCATCGCCACGCCCTTGTCCCGCTCACTCAGCGGGAGCGCTCGGAGGGGCTCTCCACGTCCTCTACCAGCCGCCACCCCTCCCCTGTGGTCGCGAGGCGGCCCATCCCTTTCCGCCAGCCGGTTTCGCTGCGCTGGCGCCAGCGACAATCCTGCCCCATGCCGTGCGCGCTCCTCGTGCAACGGATAGATTGGAGATCGGCAGCCGCCACCGTCTCGCCATCGCGGGAAAGTGCGCGCGCCAACTCGGCGCGGCTCGGGCCTTGCGTGGGCAGCGTCCAGGCCAGCACGAGCGCGAACGGGAGCGCGATCAGCAGCGCTTTGAACGGGCCCGCCGCGGGAGGCCGGTCCGCCATGGCGTTCAGGCCGGCGGATCGTAGCGGCTGATCTCGATGCCCTGACCCATCGTCAGCAACATACTGGAGATACCCGGCTTCGCCCGTACGGCGCGGCCATAACGCGCCACTTCCTCACCACCCGGGAAGATCATATTGTCGGCGACGATGACGGCGCCGGGATTGAGCCTGGGATAGAAGGCCTCCAGGCACGGCACATACATGTCCTTCCAGAGGTCGAGCAGAATGAGATCGAAGTCGCCTTCCAGACCTTCGATCAGCGCAACCGCATCGCCCACCAGAAAATCGACATGGGCCTCCAGCCCCGCACGCATCGCCATGTCGCGCGCATAAGCGGCCTTGTAATCATGCAGTTCCAGCGTGGTGAGATGCCCGCCCGTGGCGCGCGCGGCCTCGGCCAGCCAGATGCCCGAATAGCCGTAGGACGTGCCGATCTCCAGGATACGGGGCCGGGTGAAACTCTTGGCGAGGAGATTGAGGAACTGCCCCACCTCCTGCCCCACGGTGAGCAGTTGCGTGTCGCGCCAGCCCGGCGCGCGCATGCGCTCCGGCTCGGCCGCGCGGACGCGGCGCTCCTCGGCGATGCGGACATGATAGGCATCGAGCACGCCGAGCACACGACGGTCGGCGATGGCACTGGCCGCCATGCTGATCCGGTCATCCTCCTCGCTCATCTGCCGCGCTCCTTTGCCTCTTGTCCTGCCCGCTCTAGTAGGCAGCGCCGCCACGCCGGGCGGGCGGCGCGCCATGCCTCCGGGTCAGTCGGGCTTGCGGGCAACGCCGACCAGCGCCGGCCGCAGCAGACGGTCTCGGATCATGTAGCCCGCCTGCATCTCCTGCACGATCGTGCCGGGCTCCGCGTCGGCGGAGGGCACTTCGATCATGGCCTGATGGCGATTGGGGTCGAGCGGCTCGCCCAGCGAGTCGAACTTCTCGATGCCGTGCTTGCGCAGGGCGCTTTCCAGCTCCTTCGCCGTGGCTTCCACGCCGGTGATGAAGCTCTTCACTTTCTCATCCTCACGCAGTTCAGCCGACATGGCGTCAAGCGCGCGGGCAAGATTATCCGCCACCGAGAGCACATCGCGGGCGATGGCGGTCGCGGCATAGGCGCGCGCGTCGGCCAGCTCCTTCTCCAGCCGGCGGCGGACATTCTGCGTGTCCGCCATGGCATAGAGGCTCTCCTGCTTGGCGGCCTCCAGCGCGGCTTCCAGCGCCGCGATCCGATCCGCCGGGCTTTCCGCCCCGGTTGCGGGCGTGTCCGTGGCGGGGGCTTCGTTCATCGCTTCGCTCTCGTCATTGCTCACGTCGTTCATCGCTTCCATCGTTCGTTGGGATAAAAGGGTTCCCCCTCTCCGCACATCTGCGCTTAGCGCATTAGTCGGGAGAGAGTCTGGGCCGTAAAGTCCACCATGGGCACGACCCGCGCATAGTTCAACCGTGTGGGCCCGATCACGCCGACCACGCCCACCACACGGCCATCCGCGCCGCGATAGGGCGCGGCTATGACCGAAGAGCCGCTGAGGGAAAAGAGCTTGTTCTCCGCGCCGATGAAAATCCGCGTGGCCGCACCAGTGCGGGCGCTGTCGAGTAGGCGGGCGATCTCGCTCTTGCCTTCCAGCTCCTCCAGCAATTGCCGCACGCGCTCCAGGTCGCCGGAGGCCTGATCATCGATGAGATTGGCCTGGCCGCGCACGATCAGCACGGGCCTGTCCTCGGTGTCGCGGCTCCAGGCGGCAAGGCCCCGCTTCACCAGATCGCGCGCGGCTTCATCAAGCGCCGTCTCGCCCTCCGCGATCTCGCGCGCGAGCATGGCCTGTGCGTCGGTGAGCGTGCGGCCGGAGGCGTGGGCCGTCAGATAATTGGCCGCTTCCGCCAACATGGCGGGTGTCGTG
>DASRXY010000345.1:0-3782 GCA_035654035.1 Sphingobium sp.
TATAGCGCTCGTTGAAGATGTTCTGGCCCCATAGCTCGATAGCCCAGCGTTCGTCGGGGCCCCGCACGCCCAGGCGCGCGTTGGCGACGGTATAGCCCTGCTGCTTCTTTTCGGGATAGAGATCCGAGCCGGTATTGTAGCTGCTGGTTGCCCGCGCATCCACATAGACGAGGCCAGTGAGCCCACTGCTGCCCAGCGGCGGCGTCCAGCTCACGCTGCCAGTGACGACATAGCGCGGCGCGTTGCTGTTGGTGTTGCCTTCCAGCAGATAGAGCGCCGGGTCGAGCGGAATGGAGCCGGAGCCGTTGCCCACCAGCCGGTCGGCGAAATCGGTCTTGGCATAAGTGAGGCCGGTGGCGATGCGCACGGTCCGCGAGGGCGAGACATAGGCCTCGATCTCCACGCCTTCGCTCACCAGGCCGGGCTTGGTGTTCGCGCAGGTGCCGTCGGGCGCCTTGTCGCTCTTGCAGCCGTTGATATTCTGCACGACGAAGCTGGTGCCATTGAAGGTATTGAGCTGGAAGTTGGTGAACTCCTGCCGGAAAATGGCGGTGTTGATCCCCCATTCGCGGCGATTGAGCTTGAAGCCGATTTCATAGGCATTCACCGTTTCCGGCTCGAACCACAGCGTGGCGGCATCGGCATTGGTGCGCGGCGAGAAATAGGTGATCGGCGAGATGCCGGGCCGAATGCCCGTGGTGCCCAGCTCGAAACGGTCGAGATTGTAGCCACCTGCCTTGTAGCCGCGCGAGTAGCTGGCATAGACCATCGCGCCCTGGCCCAGCTCGTAGGAGAGGCTGGCCGTGCCCGAGAATTCGCCGCTGCTGCGCGAATTGGTGGGCGTGAGCGCGTTGAGCCCGGTGCTACTGTTGCCGAGGCAGCCGAGCGTCAGGATACCCGCGGCAAGCTGCGCCGCCGCCCCGAGCTGGCTGTTGGTGGCGATGCCGGGCAGCCCCGCGGCGCCGCCGGACTGGAGCTGTGCGCAGACGGCGTTGTTGTTGTTGAGATCGAGGCGGATATCCTTGCTCTCATGCGTGTAGCGCAGGCCCAGCGTCAGATCGAGCCGATCGGTGAGATGCAGGATGTTGTGCGTGAAGAGCGCCCAGTTCTGGCTGGTCTGATGATAGCGGCTGTCCGTATCGCCCGCGCCGGTGGGCATTTGCGCAAGCCCGCGCAGCCCATTGCCCAAGCCGGTGGAAATGGCGCCGGCCTGTACGCTCGCCTGGGCGTCGGCCGCAGCGGGGGAGGCGCCCTGATCGATGGCCGCCTGGTAGATGGCGGCATAGAGGCCGGCATTCAGAGTGGCCTGCGTGCCGCCGATGAGCGAGCCGATATTGGGCGTCGGGTCGCTGGTGTAGGGTACGGCGCACAGGGCAAGTTGCTGGGCCGGGATGTTGCTGGTCGGTGCGGCGCCTTGCATCAGGCGGCAGGCGGCGAAGCGGCCGTAATCGGCACCGAAGCGGATATTATCGCGCAGCGTCAGCTTCTCGTGCGCATAATAGCCGCCGACCAGCCAGTCGATGCTGTCGTTCAGCGCCGAGCCCTGAAGGCGCAGCTCCTGCGTGAAGGTCTTGAACTGGCGGTAGGTGTTTGAATCGCGATAGAGCAGGTCGGCCGTGGCATAGTCATAGTCGCCATAATCGGCCGATTTGTAATCGCGATAGGCGGTGATGCTGGTGAGCTTCGCCCCGCCCATGTCGTAATTGATTTCGCCCGAGAGGCCCCAGTCACGCAGGTCGCTCACATAATCGCGGCCCGGGGTGATGCTGACACGGCGCTGATAGGGGTCCTGCGTGTAGGGCGTGTCGCCGTTGGGGAAGCGCGTGCCCAGCACCGAGAGCAGACTGACGATGCGGTTGGTGGGGTTGACGGTGAAGGCGCCCGGGCCCGTACCCACTTCTTCGGCTGTATCGATGAAGACAGCGCCGCAGCAGCTCTCGTCGCGCTTGGTATAATCGGCGATGAGGCGGATGGAGAGATCGCTGCTCGGCTCGATGAGGAGCTGTCCGCGCAGGAAATAGCGGTTGCGGTCGTTGGTGTCGCCCACCGGGGCGCCAGCCGCATCGACCACGGTCAGGAAGCCGTCGCGCCGGGAATAGACGCCCTCGAGGCTGGCGGCGATCGTCTCCGTGAGCGGCCCCGTTACGCGGGCGGAGGCGTGCCAGTAATCATAGTTGCCGTAGGTCAGCGCGGCGCTGGCGCCCAGCGTGAAGCTGGGCGACTTGGACACGATGTTGAGCAGGCCCGCCGAGGCGTTGCGGCCGAACAGCGTACCCTGGGGGCCGCGCAGCACCTCCACCCGTTCGATCTCGCCCAGGTCCGTCAGGCCCGCGCCGGTGCGCGAGCGATAGACGCCGTCGATGAACACGGCGACCGAGCTTTCCAGGCCCGGATTGTCGCCCACTGTGCCAATGCCGCGGATGCGCGCCGCACCATTCGCCTCTGTGCCGGTGGAGGAGACCAGCAGCGAAGGCGCAAGCTGGTTGAGTTGACGGATATCGCTGGCGCCGCTGTTCTGAAGCGCCTGCGCCGTCACGGCTGAGACTGCGATGGGCACGGTGGAAAGCGGGCTGGCGCGCCGCGTGGCGGTGACGACGATGGCACCCCCCGTGACATCCTCGCTGGAGTCATCGGCAGCCGCCGGCGCTTCCTGAGGCAGCTCCTGGGCGCGAAGCGGCGCAGCGAGGGCAGCATGAAGCGTTGCGAGGCTTACGGAGGTGACCAGCAGAAGACGACGCACGGACATACTCCCCTGAAAGGTCTGCGTTGAGGCGCTTTGCGGGTAAGCGCATGAAGATATTGTTACACCAATAGGCATGTCAGGCCCCAGAGAAATTGCGTTTAAGGGGCCCCTTCGTTGGGCCTTGTTGCGTTGTTGCTACAGTTAGGCGGGTAGGTGTGGTAATCTGGAAGCAGTTCGCCCCGCGATCGGCTCAGGCGCGCATGGGAAAGCGCAGCAGCCGGTCGGAAAGGGGCACCAGTGCCTCCGCCACACCGCCCACCAGCGCGCGGATGGGTGGCGCGCCGGCATCCAGCCCGCCTGTAAAGGCACCGAACGAAGGCAGGATGAGTTTGCGCGGGCCCAGCACGAAGCAGCGCCGCGAGATGGATCGCCCGCGCAGGGAGAGGCGCCATTTTGGGTGAAAATGGCCGGAAAGTTCGGGCAGCGGCTCGTCGCTCCGGGCTTCGTGCCGCAGCAGAACGCCGTCGACTGCCGCCTCGTCATGGCATTCGCCGCCCAGGCTTGGCGAGGGATGGGGATCGTGATTGCCGGTGATCCATACCCAACGGCAGCGTGCCGTGAGCGCCGCCAGCCGCTTCAACACCGGCACGCTCATGCGCTCGGCCGCTGCGTCGTCGTGCAGGCTGTCGCCCAGGCACCAGAGTTCGCGCGCACCGGTTCGCGTGAGCGCTTCGTCGAGCGCGGCCAGCGTGGCGAGGCTATCGTAAGGCGGCAGCATCTGCCCGCGCGCGGCATAGGCGCTTGCTTTCTCCAGATGCAGATCGGCCACGACCAGCGCCCGGCGCTCCTCCCAATAAAGCGCGCCGTCGCTCAATGCCCGCCAGCTCTGCCCGCCGAAGCGGAAAGGAGAACAAGTCATGACCGGCCTATGCCGCGCACCGGGTTGCCGGGCAAGAGCGCAGCGGCGGGCGGAGGAGAACACTTGAGCCGGGGGGATCGCAGCGCGTAGAGGCGTTCCATGCTTCAGGAGCCTGTCCGGACGCCGGTACGCGTCGCCGCTTTCTATCGTTTCGCGCCCGTGGAGGCACCACAGGCGCTG
>DASRXY010000346.1:0-9948 GCA_035654035.1 Sphingobium sp.
CCGCGTGCTCGCGCGCTTGGCTGCCGATGCGCGGTTGGCCGGCGTCGCCCGCTTCCTGCTTGGCGAGGCCGTCTACATCCACCAGTCCCGTCTCAACTACAAGCCGGGCTTCCAAGGCAAGGAGTTCTACTGGCATAGCGATTTCGAGACCTGGCATGTGGAGGATGGCATGCCGCGTATGCGGGCGCTCTCCATGTCGATTTTGCTGGCCGAGAACACGCCGCATAACGGTCCGCTGATGCTGATCCCCGGGTCGCACCGCACGTTCCTCACCTGCGTGGGCGAGACGCCCGAGGATCATTATCGCGCCTCGCTCAAGAAGCAGGAATATGGCGTGCCGGACGAGGACAGCCTGGCCGAGCTGGCGCATGAGCATGGCATCGTCGCGCCGACGGGAGAGCCCGGCACGGTGGTGATCTTTGATTGCAACATCATGCACGGGTCGAACGGCAATATCACGCCTTTCCCGCGGGCCAACGCCTTCCTCGTGTACAATGCCGTCAGCAATCGGCTTGCCGCCCCTTTCGGCGTCGAGAAGCCGCGCCCGGAGTTCATTGCCGCGCGCGGTACGCCGCAGGCAATTCGGCCGGTTGCCGGTGCGCTCATGGACATGGCGGTGGCATGATGCGGCGCGGGAGCGGGAAGGCCCTGAGGAGCGCATCCCTGAGGCTGGCAGGGCGCTTCGGTGCCGCGCCGGCTGTCGAGTGGAGTGATGCGGCCATCGGGCCGCTCTCGCACACGTCCGCGCGGAGGCACGGGCCTATGCCCGGAACGCGGCGCGGCCTGGCCTAGAATCGCGCGCGGTGCTGGCCGTCATCCAACCCGTCCGCAGCCTGCTGCTTGCCATCTTCATGCTCATGGCGGGGGGTGGTTTCCTCGCCACGCTCATCAGCCTGAGGCTGGAGCGCGCGGGCACCGGCACGCTCGCCATCGGCGCGGTCGGCACGGCCTATTTCGTGGGTCTGGTGATCGGCGCGGTGCGCGCCGGCGCCGTGTTGCGCCGCGTTGGCCATATCCGGGCCTTTGCCGCGTTCGTCGCCCTGCTCTCGGCCAGCACGCTTGCTTATGTGCTGCTCGACCATCCGCTGCTCTGGGCTTGTCTGCGCCTGATCGATGGCCTGTGCGTGGCGGGCGTATTCGTCTGCCTCGAAAGCTGGCTCAACGATCGCGCCGATTTGCAAAGCCGGGGCACGGTGCTCGCCGCCTATATGGTGGCCCTCTATCTGGGGCAGGCGATCGGGCAGTTGCTGCTGGGCGCCAGCGGCGCGCTGCCTGCCATTCCCTTCCAGATCGCTTCGATCCTCATTTCCCTGGCAATCATCCCGTTGTGCCTGACGCGCGGCACGCCGCCCGCGCCGGCTGAGCCGACCGGCTTCTCGCTTCGGTCGCTGTGGGCGGCATCGCCGCTGGGCGCGTTGGGTGCGGTCTCGACAGGGCTGATGCTGGGAGCCTTCTACGGCATGGGCGCGGTGCATGTGCGGCGGCTCGGGCTGGACCTGACGGAGACCGCCAGCTTCATGATGATCGTGATCCTGGGCGGCGTGGCGCTGCAATGGCCACTAGGGCGCATGTCGGATCGCTACGATCGGCGCCGCGTCATCATCGGCTGCTTCGCGGCTACGCTCGCCGTCAGTGCGGCACTCATGTTCGCCTCGGCGGGATTGGCGCTGATGGCGCTCGGCGCGCTGTTCGGCGGATTGAGCTTTGCGCTCTATCCGCTGTGCGTCGCGCATTGCAATGATCGGCTGCTTTCCACGGAGCGCGTGGCGGCAAGCGGGCGGCTGGTGCTGCTCTACTCGCTTGGCGCGGCGTTCGGTCCGGTGGGCGCGGCGGCGGCGATGACGCTGGCCGGCACGGCCGGACTGTTTCTCTTCGTTGCGCTCTGCGCCGCGATCACGTTGGGCTTCGGCGTCTGGCGGCAGGCCGCGACGGATGCGGTTCCCGCCTCCGACCAGCAGGAGTTCCAGATCGTGCCGCGCACGACGCCGATCGCCTCGCTTCTCGATCCCAACACCGCGGATGACGACCCGGCCACAGGATAGACCTCATGAGCGCTTCTCTCGATCTTTCACACGCCTTGCCGCCGCAGCCGGGGGCTGACAAGGCCACGCTACGGCGGGCGATCGCCGCCTCGGCGCTGGGCAATGCCACCGAATGGTTCGACTATGGCATCTATGCCTATGGCGTGACCTATATCTCCGCAGCGCTGTTCCCCGGCGACGTGGACGATGCGGTGCTGTTCGCACTTGCGACCTTCGCCATCTCCTTCCTGGTCCGGCCGCTGGGCGGTCTTTTTTGGGGGCCGCTGGGCGATCGGCTGGGGCGCAAGTCGGTGCTGGCCTTCACCATTCTTATGATGTCCGCCGCGACGCTGGGCGTCGGGCTGATCCCCGATTATGCCAGCATCGGCTTCTGGGCGCCCACGCTGCTGATCCTGCTGCGGATGGTGCAGGGCTTCTCCACCGGTGGTGAATATGGCGGCGCGGCGACCTTCATGGCCGAATATGCGCCCGACGACCGGCGCGGCTTTTACGGCAGTTTCCTGGAGTTCGGCACGCTGGCTGGCTTCTCCTTCGGCGCTTTCCTGATGTTGGCCTTCTCCCTGCTGCTTGGCGATGCGGCGATGCACGATTGGGGCTGGCGGATTCCCTTCTTCATCGCCGCGCCCATGGGCCTCATCGGCATGTATCTGCGCGCGCGGATGGAGGATACGCCGATCTTTCGCGAGGAAGGTCAGGCCAGCAAGCGGGGCGAGGCGCCGCCCCTCTCCACGCTGATGCGGCGGCACTGGCGGCCGATGCTCGTGGTGGGTGGGCTGGTCGTTGCCCTCAATGTGGTGAACTATACGCTGCTCAGCTACATGCCGACCTATCTCCAGCGCCGCATCGGCCTCTCGCCGGACGAGGCACTCGTCGTGCCAATTGTCGGCATGCTGTTCATGATGGCCTTCCTTCCCTTTGCCGGCAGCCTTTCGGATCGGCTCGGGCGCCGCTTCATGTGGCGGATCTCGCTGGTCGGGCTGTTGGTAGCGGTGGTACCGCTCTACATGCTGATGGGCACGGGCCTGGCCGGAGCGACCGCTGGCTTCGTCCTGCTCGGCCTGCTTTATGTGCCGCAGCTCGCCACCATATCGGCGACTTTCCCGGCGTTGTTCCCTACCTCGGTCCGCTTTGCCGGCTTCGCCATCGCCTATAACGTCTCCACCTCCATCTTCGGCGGTACGGCGCCTGCCATGGGCAGCACACTCATTACCCTGACGGGCAACGAGCTGATGCCCGCCTTCTACATGATGGTGGCCTGTCTGGTGGGGCTTGCCGCGCTGCGCTTCATGCCCGAAACGGCCGGTCTCTCGCTCCGCCACGATCCCTTTTCCAACAAGACCAACGCACAATGACGTCTTTCCCTATTGTTCCAGGCCCAATCGATTCGCTGACCCAGGCTTGGGCGCCGGAGCCGTGGATGCAGGCAGGCCTCGCGCTGGCTCTGCTGCTGGGCGTCGCGTGGCTCGCCAACTGGGTGGCCAAGCGGATCGTTCTCAATCTGGCCATGCGCCTGCTCGGCCGGCTCCGCTCGGAAGACGAGACGCGGCATATCGGTACGGTTGCGGCGCGCCTTTCCAACATCGTGCCCGCATTGGTGATCCAGGCCGGCATAGCGGCGGTGCCACACATGCCCGCTCCGGCAGCCGTCTTCATCCAGAGTTTGTGCGCGTGCTTCATCATCCTGACGCTCGCCATTGCGCTGTGCGGTGTGCTGGAACTGCTGAACGACCTCTATCAGCGCCGCGCGGATGCCGGCAACCGGCCGATCAAGGGCTATATCCAGATCGCCAAGCTGCTCATCTATGGCGCCGCGGTCATTCTCATCATCGCCGTGCTCATGAACCGCTCGCCGCTGCTGCTGCTCTCCGGCCTCGGCGCGATGGCGGCGGTGCTGATGCTGGTGTTCAAGGATACCATCCTCTCCTTCGTCGCTTCGGTCCAGATCGGCTCCAACGACATGATCCGCCTGGGCGACTGGATCGAGATGCCGCAGCTCAATGCCAATGGCGACGTCATCGACATCGCCCTGCATACGGTGAAGGTGCAGAATTTCGACAAGACCATCACTACCATCCCCACGCAACGCCTCATTTCCGAGAGCTTCCGCAACTGGCGCGGCATGTCCGAATCCGGCGGGCGACGGATCATGCGCGCGCTCATGATCGATCAGAACAGCGTGCGCTTCCTCGACAAGACAGACTTAGCCGCGCTCTCGCGCTTCGGCCTGCTGCGCGATTATCTGGCGGCCAAGCAGGATGAAGTGACGCGCTGGAACCTGGACCATGCCGGAGAGGAAATCCTCGACAGCCGGCGCCTCACCAATATCGGGACCTTCCGCGCCTATGTGATGGCCTATCTAAAGGCGCGGCCCGACATCGCCACGGACAAGACGCTGCTGGTGCGCCAGCTCGCACCCAGCGAGCTCGGACTGCCCCTGCAAATCTATGCCTTTGCCCGCACGACGGTCTGGGCTGAATATGAAGGCATTCAAGCCGATATATTCGATCATCTGATCGCCATTATGCCTACCTTCGGCCTGCGCCTCTTCCAGCGTCCGACCGGCATGGACTTCTCCGCGCTGGCCGACAGGCGGAACGCGCCTGCCGAAAGGCTTTCCTTATCCTGATGGAGCAATCATGCTCCTGCAAAAGCAGGCGCCTGGGGCGGTTAAGGCCTTTGACAGGACTTGGGCTGCTGCCGTTCAGGGTGCGCGATGTGGCTTCCGTGGTTCTTGGAAGCGATGGAACACCGCCGCGCGAGGCCTCACCAAGGCGCGGCGGTGTCTTACAGGCGTCAGGCGATCAGTTGGCGGGCGGGCTCATGGCGGCGGTGAGTTCCGCTTCGCTGAGTGCGCCGTCGCCGTCCTTGTCGGCGGCCTTGAAGCGCGCCGGGATGGCGGCGGTATAGGCCGCGTGCGTCACCACGCCGTCGGCGTCGGGCGAGATCCCGTTGAAAGCGCCCTGCGCCATGGCATCCAGTTCAGCGACTTTCACGCTGTCCGCGCCTTGCGCGAAGAAACCCCAGCCTTGTTCGGAGAAGGCCGCATATTCCTCCGACGAGACCTTGCCGTCCGAATTGGTGTCGGCGAACTGCATGATATCGAAATCCTGGGCGAACGCAGGGGCGCCAAGGGCGACCATGGCAGCGGCATAGACGATGATGAAACGGCGCATGTGAAATCCCCTCCTTATTGACTTTGTCTGAGGGACATTAAGGCCATGCCGCGATCGTCGCCAGCGGATTCGCGATCGGCGGAGCGGCTGGTTCGCCTTTTGTCCAGGCCGCCGGGTGCCAGTCAGCGGCGCCAAAAGTCCTCCTCGCATAGCGTGGCATGGCTGCATCAGGCGATGGCTTGAGGGCCCGCGATTCGTCATTAAAAGGCAGTCAAATGCCGCTGGATTCCTCAGTTTGATGGCGCTTCATGACAATGTGGCGACATTACCGCAAAATCTGCTATCGATGCCTTGGACATCGGCGCGGTGGAGCAAGGCCGAGTTCGGGGGAGCGGATTTAGCGTGGGGGTCCAGTCAGTTGCAGCGCCGCGCGCGGTCGCTCTCGTTTCAAATCCCACGTCCGGCGGCTATTCACGCGCCAAGCTGGAGCAGCTCTGCGCGTCGTTCGCGGCGCAGCAATGCCGCGTCCATCATTATGACAGCCTGTCGTTCAAGGACGAGCGACTCGATCCCGATGTTGATCTTATCTGCGTCTTCGGCGGCGACGGCACCTTGCGGACGGCCATCGACAACAGGCCGCCCGAGGCGGGCGATGTGCCCTATTGCGTCTTTCCGGCTGGAACGATCAATCTGGTCGCGCGGGAGGCGGGCTATCATGCTCGCCTGCCGGACTTCGTGGCCGATATCCGCGCGCGCCAGCCGCGCCGCCACATCGCCGGCCGTATCGATCAGCATGTCTTCCTGTGCTGCGCCTCGGTCGGGCCGGATAGCCACGCGGTCGCGCGGGTTTCGCTCCGACTCAAGAAAGTGATCGGGCGCCTGGCTTATCCCGTCGCGCTGGTGGGATTGCTCTTTGCCTGGCCCCGTCATCGCCTCACGGTCGAGATCGACGGCGCTGTGCATGCGGCAGAGGGCGTCTTCATTCTCAAGGGGCGCCATTATGCCGGGCAATGGATGCTCGACGGGCAAGCCGACCTCACGCGTGACCGGTTCCGTGTTCTGTTGATGCCCCGCGCGCGCCGGCGCGATTTCCTGCGGCTGGTTCTCTCAATGCTGTTCGGCCGGGCGTTCGCCGATCCGCGCTGGCGCCGGCTCGATGCGCGCGCGGTGGACATTCGCAGCGCGGCGCCGCTCCCGGTCCAGGCGGACGGGGACATCGTAGCGAGCACGCCGATCCGGATTGCCGTCGACCCTGATGCGCTGTCGTTCCTGTGAGGCAAGGCGACATTGCGCGACACCAAGCGCTCTGGGCCCGGATCGGCCGGACAGGCAGGCGGGCCGGGGACAATCAACAAACAGACATGGGAGCCATGATGAACAGTGACGCGGGCCGGGTGGAGCGGGTTCGGCACAACGCAGGCGATGCGGCCGATGGGCCGGTCATTCCGGGGATGTGGTTGGCGGGGATCGTCGCGAGCAGCCTGCTGCTGGTCTGCGGCTTGCTGGTGAAGACCGGCATCGGCATCCGCATGGATAGTACGGCGTTTGCGGTCCTGTTCCTGGCCATCCTCGCGCTGGGCATCATGTTTCTCACCACCCAGAAGCGGACGACGCCGCGCGCGACGCGGCTTCGCGATTTTTCGGAATATGCGCTGCTGTTCATGGCGTTCAGCCTGCTCGGTGTGGTGTCCAGCTATCCCGTCGCCGCCTTCACCAGTGGCTTTGTCGACGCGGCGCTGATCCGGGGGGATGCGCTCATGTGGTTCGATTGGAACCGCTGGTACGATTTCGTCGTCGCCCAGCCGGCGCTGCGCGTTTCGGGTGCGGTTGCCTATTCTACCATCTTCGTCTCCCCGGCGCTGCTGCTCGGCTACATGGCCTGGCATGCCGAGCGGGCGGCAGCGCGCCAGTTCCTGGTGACGTTCTGGCTGGCGGCGGTCCTGACGCTGCTGCTTTTCCCGCTGTTCCCGGCCAAGGGGCCGCTCGCCGTCATGTGGTCCGGCCCGATCCCCTATATGCCGACGACGGCGCTTTACCAGAGCGAGGTCATCCCGCAGTTGCGCGATGCGGTGTTCACGCAGATCGATCTGGGCGCGCTGGGCGGTCTCGTCTGCGCGCCGAGTTTCCATACGGTGAGCGGCGTTCTCTACATCGCCGCGGCCTGGCCGTTCCAGGCGCTGCGCTGGCCACTGACCGTCGTCAACGGCGCGATGCTTCTTTCAACGCCAGTGGAGGGCAACCACTATCTGACCGATATGATTTTGGGCCTGCTGGTGGCACTGGCAGCGATCGCGCTGATGCGCGGTGCGATCCGCCTGTTCGTCAGGTGGCCAGGCCGCACGCTGCTTAAGCCTCAACCGCAGATGATCTGAGGCGCGTTCCGGGGTAGGCGGGCGGGCTGGCGCGGTTACTCCGCTTCCAGCGTGTCCAGCCCGCTCTGTGGAAACAGCGCCTCCACAAAGCCGAAGCTGCGCATATCCACGATCCGTTGCGGATAGAGCACACCGTTCAGATGGTCGAACTCGTGCTGGAAGACGCGCGCGTGGAACCCTTCGGCCACACGCTCGATCGCTGTGCCGTTCTCCAGCGTGCCGCCGTAGCGGACGCGGGTCGCGCGCGGGACCATGCCGCGCATGCCGGGCACGGAGAGGCAACCCTCCCAGTCCGTTTCCGTCTCGTCGGTCAGGATCTCGATCCAAGGATTGATGAGCGTGGTGACGGGCACCGGCTGCGCATTGGGGTAGCGTGGATTGGCCGTGAAGCCGAAGATCATCAGGCGCAGGTCCACGCCGATCTGCGGGGCCGCCAGTCCCACGCCCTTGGCCGCATGCATGGTCTCATACATGTCGGCGATAAGGGCCTTGAGAGCCGGCGCGTGAATGTCCGTGACCGGCCTGGCCACGCGCAGCAGGCGCGGATCGCCCATCTTCAGGATTTCGCGGATCATCGGCGTCTCCCGTTGTGCTGCCCGGCGGGCGTACCCATTCGCAAGCACACAGTTGCGTTCGTGCCAAGATCCGCCCGTCAGGGCTCCGCTTTTCTGCGGCGGGCAGCGGAGGGAAGGGGCCACGGTACCTGCGCCGCTGCGTCCTGCGTGGCCGACGCCTTGTCCAGCGCATCTTGCGATTTCTTTCGCTCCACGCGCCGCAGCCGGTCGGCCATCACGCGCCACGCTGCCTCCGCGCGCAAGCAGCGCTCGCGCACATTGACGAGTGTGGCATCGCGTGCGGCCTGCGCGCTTTCGGCGGCTCGAGCGAGATAGAAATCAACGGTGGCGGACATGGGGGCGCCCCTCCCTCGAAAATGGACCGGGTGAGGCCGGTCAGTCGATCATGTCGGCAACCAGATCGCGCAGGGCTTTGCGCGACAGTGTCGGCGACGGCGTTTGTCTTGGTGTTTTCAGGCGCGGCCGATCAGGGGCCGGCTGCAGTGGTGGTATAGTCATATATCTGAGTTGCATTCGTTTCCTTGGCCGCGAATGCTCGCGGCGGATGATGGTGAGGTTGAAGCCGGGCGCGCATCGGCGGCGCGTGCGCCGCGATGGCCTGGGAGTCTGCCCAGTCCACGCGCACGGAAAAGAGCCCGACTCTGTCGAGAAGACGGGGGTTGTCTCGACCCCGTATCGACAGGTGGACCCGCGACAATGGTTCAGGCCGACTCGAGTTGCGTTGCCGACGAGCGGCCGCGCTGGTCTGTCTCGATTTCGTATTTCAGGCGCTGGTCCTTGTCGAGCGTGGCCATGCCAGCCTGCTGAACGGCACTGATATGGACGAAGCTGTCAGCGCCGCCATCGTCCGGCGTGATGAAGCCGTAGCCTTTGTCGACATTGAAGAATTTAACGGTGCCAATCGGCATGGGATGATCCTTTGCATAAGAAGAAACCCGCCAGAACCGCTGTCCTGACGGCGCCGGCCGGGTGTCAAAGGAAAAATCCGCTTAATCGCGTCAAAATCCGTCGCAGGCGACGATAGCAGTACCAATATGGATGCAGCGTCTCAAAAAGTCAATGTTTGCCTCTTTTCGCGCTCTCATCGCCTAAAGTATCTGGCGCACGCCCCCGGTTATTTTTCCGCTGCCTGCCGATCCGTGATGCACGCATAATTTCATGTTCGCCGGCCACGAAAAAAGCGCGCGGCGTCAAGCAGCGTGTTGTGCGATGGTCGGGATCGCTCAGACGGACGCTCCGCAGCCGTGGCGCCAGCTGGCCCCCCGGCATGTGCGAGCCGTTCCAGCAACACATCGAACGCGCCGTCGGTGGGCACGGGAAAGCAGCGGCGCAACCCTTCCCCCAGACCTTGGGGATCGAGCACGGCGGCGGCTCTAATGGCGTTCTTCGGTGGATCCATGGCGACACTCCTCGGCGGTACAACGCACCAGAAGGAAAAAGGCCGCAGCGATTTCGTCCGGCCAATCCGGCGCGCTGTCGCTCAAATCGCTTGCCATCCCGGCCGGGCATGCGCAGGGAAGGATATCTCTCGCGCGATGGTGGCCTTGTCGACGACATCGCGATCGATCGGAACCTTGAAGGATTTCCATGGACTGGCGTCTCCCTCAGCCCGGACGCCCGCGTCCGGACCCCGTTCCCGCCACCTCGGCCGCCGAGGCCAGGCGGGGGCTGCCCATCGAATTGGTCGATCAGGCCGCCATTCCGGGCGGCGGCACGTTGCGCCTGCTCAAATGCGGCACTGAATTCTCGATTCAGTTTGGCGATGAGGAACTGATGGGCAGCCGCGACCACCGCTCGGAGCAGGCACTGGCCAGCCTCACGCACCAGCGGCTCGGCGGAGGCGATG
>DASRXY010000347.1:0-2495 GCA_035654035.1 Sphingobium sp.
ACGGCGGCCGGCGTATTGAGCAGCACGCCCAGCGCCTGGTGATAGGGCCGCTCCTGCATCAGCTCGGTTTGGTTATGCTGCTCGACGATCATCGCCTCCAGCCCCGCGCGCGAGAGGATGGTGACGCCATCGACCGCGCCGGGGCGCACGGTGGCCCCATAGATGCGCGCCACGCCGCGGGCATTGCCATGGCCCGATCCGCTGGCGATCTCCACCTCGCGCCAGCTCGGCTTGTTCAGGGTCGTGTGCCAGGGCTCATCCGGGTTCTGGCGGAAGGCGAGCGGACGCAGCATCGCGCCGTCCCAGTCCGCCTCCCCTTCGGGCAGGGCCACGTCCTTGGCCGCGAACAGCCGCGCACCCATATTCGGCATCGCTTCGGCGACATGCGCCTGCTCGTCCGCGCTCATGCCGCCGATCCAATATTCGGCATGCAGCGGCCCGGCGATCTCCTGCCGCACGAAGGGCCCTACGGTGAGACCCGTCACGCGGCGCATCACCTCGCCGAGCAGGAAACCCTGATTGTGGACATGATAGGCCGCGCGCGTGCCCGGCTCCCACAGCGGATGCTGCTTCTCCAGTGCGCGCACATAGGCCTCACGGTCGTAGAAGCCGCCGGGGTACATCGGGTCGTCGGTGAGCACGGGAATGGCGGCGCGATGATCGAGCAGCCAGCGCACGAGAATGCCTTCCTTGCCGTTTTGCGCAAACTCCGGCCAGTACGTCGCGACAGGGGCATCCAGATCCACCAGTCGGCGCTCGACCAGTATGTTGAAGGCAATGGCGGTGACGCCCTTGGCAACGCTCATCATGCAGACGGTGGTGTGCGCGTCCCACGGCGTCGTCATCGCGCCATCGCGCCAGCCGCCCCACAGATCGACCACCGTTTCGCCCTCGATCATGACCGAGCAGGCGGCGCCAACCTCTTCTTCCTCAATGAAATTCTTGATAAACGCCGTCAGCACCGGCGTTAGTCGCTCATCGACATGGCCCCGGATCGCATAGTGCCCGCCACGCGCCTCGATGGTCTCATTCACCTGCACTTGGGTCTCCTTCGATCGTCCCAGCAAAAGCTGGGATCTCCCTCACACTGCCGCCGAAAGTCGCCGCTTGCGGGCCCAACAAGCCTCCCGCTTGCGCAGGGGGCACAAGGGAGCGCGCGGCTCATGCCTCCCGCTCCGGATCGAGGCCGGCATCGGCCTCCACCACTTTCGCCATGGCTGTGAAATCCGCCTCCGGGCCCACTTCCGCCAGCACCCGCGCCAGCAGGTCGCGCGCGTGAAGGCCCAGATGCGGAGTCATGCCCAGCGCCTCCGCCTCCTCGACCATCAGCACCATGTCCTTGTGGCTGAGCGCGGCGGCGAAGCCGAAATCGAAGCGGCGCGGCAACACGGCACGCGGCCATTTGTCGCGCGTGGCCGAATTGATGCCGGTCGACTGGTTCAGCACCTCGATCATCCGTGCCGGATCGAGCCCCGCCTTGATGCCCATGGTCATGCCCTCGGCCGTGACGGCGATGGCGATGGCGCCCAGCAGATTGTTGACCAGCTTCATGGTCTGCCCGGCGCCGGGCGTCGTGCCCATGTAGAAGACCTTGCCGAAATGGCTGAGCACCGCTTCGACCTGCGGCCATTGCGCCTCCGGTCCGCTCGCCATCAGCGAAAGCCGGCCCTCGCGCGCCGGGATGACACCGCCGGAGACAGGCGCATCGAAGCTGGCAATGCCGCGCGGGGCCAGGCCCTCCGCCACGCGCCGGGACATGGCGGCACCGGAGGTGGAGAGATCGATTGCAATGTGCACCGCGTTGCCCTGCGCCACGCCCTCCGCGCCGAGCAACACCGTCTCGACAATGGCCGGCCGGGGCAGGCTGACGCAGACGATCTGGGCGACATCGGCCAC
Organism: Sphingobium sp.; assembly: GCA_035654035.1. Classification (GTDB taxonomy): domain Bacteria; phylum Pseudomonadota; class Alphaproteobacteria; order Sphingomonadales; family Sphingomonadaceae; genus Sphingobium. The sequence goes on from DASRXY010000347.1 coordinate 1,897, forward strand.
GGCCTTCGCGCTCGGTGCGGCGGTGGCGCCTTGGGCGACCAATGCGGCGACGGCCTCCGGCGCGACATCGTGCACCACCACAGGCAGCCCGGCGGCGCACAGCCGCCCGGCCATGCCCGCGCCCATGCGTCCCAGGCCGATGAAGCCGATGGTGGGCTGCGCGGCGCTCACAGCAGCGCCTCGATCGACGGACGCGGCGGCAGGTCCACGCGAGCCACATCTGGCGCGGGGCCGGGCGGGAAGGCGCGCAGCACCAGCGGATCGTGGCCGGGAATGATGTGATCCAGACCGGGCGCCAAGGCGCGCAGCCGAGCCAGCGCGTCGAGATAGGCCGGCACGTCCACGACGATGGGGAACGGCACGGTCCGCACCAGATTGGCGTAGAGATGGCAGGCATCGGACGCGAGGATGACGGGTCCGCGCGCCGTCGCTACCTCAAGGCCCTGGAGCCCGGCGCTATGCCCTGGCAGCGCCCGTAGCACGAGGCCCGGCCCCAGCGCCGCGTCGCCATCGTGGAAGACCAGCCGCTCGCCGAACAGCAGCCGCACCATCTCCGCGACCGGCTCCACGTCGAAGGGCACGCGGACATGGCCATGGCG
>DASRXY010000348.1:0-10877 GCA_035654035.1 Sphingobium sp.
GCGCGCGACATCGAGAATGCCCATGCCATAGACGGCGTCCGGCCCCGGATCGCCGGCATCGGTGGCGGTGGTGAGCAGCAACTGCACGATCTGCGCACTGGTGAGATTGGGGAAGGCCTGCGCGAGCAGCGCAGCCGCGCCGGCGATCTGCGGCGCGGCGAAGGACGTGCCCGTGTAGAACAGCTCGGCGCCCTTGTTGTCGAGCGTGCGCACGGCGCCGCCGAGCGCGCTCAGCGTGCGCGTCTCATGGCCGGCGGCGCCGTTGGAGAAGGCGCTGATCGTCCCGTCCTCATCCACGGATGTCGCGATGATGACGAGGCCGTGCCCATAAGCAGGGTCGGCAATGGACGCGGCGAGCGGACTGGGCGTGGTAGACGGTGTCTGGCCGGCCTTGGCGTTGCCGGCGGCCACCACGACGATCGTCTCCGCCGCCGTGGCGCGCGAGACGGCGCTCATGAGATCGGGTGCGGTGCCGTCGCCCCCCATCGAGATGTTGACGATCCGCGCGCCGCTGCGCCAGGCATGGTCGACCGCCTGCGCCATGGCGGCGGTGCTGTGCTCGCAGCCGCCGGCCGCGCAGGTTCCGGGGCGATCGGTGCGCAGCACGAGCAACTCCGCTCCCCAGGCCATGCCCAGCACATGCCGGCCATTGCGTCCGCCGGCGAGCGTCTCGGCGACGGCTGTGCCGTGGCCGCCCGCGTCGAGGAGGGAGCCGTTGCCGCCAAAATCGCGCGAGAGCGGGCTGATGCGGCCGGTGAATTCCCCGGCGGCGTCAGTGAGGCCGCCATCGACGATGCCCACCAGCACGCCCGCGCCGCTCGCACCCGCCTCATAAGCGGCGATGGCGCCGTGGACGCGGGGGCCGGAGGAGGCGCGATATTCCGCCGTGTCGAAATCGCGCGTGGCGCCGGCGGGCGTGGTGACAGGGCTCGATGCCGGCGGAGGGGCCGGCACGCTCACGGCGGGCGGGGGCGTAGACTGGATGGGTATGCCGCCACCGCCCCCGCAGCCGGCCAGCAGAAGCGGCACGGCAAGGGCATAAAGCTGAGCGCCTGGGCGCGCCATGTCTGGTTTTCCGTCCTTCGTTCAGGGTTGCGGCCGCGCTCCAGACCCCCCAGCGCGGCCGCGGCTAGAGAGCCTAGCCGATTCGCGCCCGGCCATGCAGGCCTAAAGCGCCCCCGCCGCAGGGCTGTCCCATGCCGGTACGCCTTGAAAAATCAGCGTTAACGCCCTTGATCCGCGCCGACTCCGCAGGGGCGTGCGGGTGGCGGGCGCCGGGGCCGGCGCAAGGCGTACCGGGCACGCGGCAGTGCCGCCCTTTTCCCGCAAGAAGGGGCCTCATCCGGTGCGAACGCGCGTGGCAAACGGCGCGCGCGGCGCTATGCTGGGGGCGACACGGGGGAGGGGATCGCATGCGATCGAAGGCATTGCTGCTGCTGGCGGCGAGTTTCATGGCGAGCGCCGCGCTGGCGGCATCGGACAAGCCGATCATGGCACCGGCACCGGACTGGGTGAAGCCGGTGAGCGTGCCGGCCCGTCCCGAAACGACGGATGAGGCCCCGGTCCGCATCCTGCTCGCCGACCAGCAGACGCGGCTGGAGCCCGGCCGCGTCACCAACTACATCGATTTCGCCATGCTCATCCAGACGCCGCAGGGCCTGGCGGCGGGCAATCTTTCCTTCCCCTGGAATCCCGAGACGGACGAGTTCACCGTCCACAAGCTCATGATCCGCCGCGCGGACGGCGAAACCGTCGATGTGCTGGCGGCGGGGCAGACCTTCACCGTGGTCCGGCGCGAACCCAATCTGGAGAGCGCGCTGCTGGACGGTGTGCTCACTGCCAATATCCAGCCCGAGGGCCTGCAGGTGGGCGATGTGCTGGAATATGCCGTCACGGTTTCCAGCAGCGATCCGGTGCTGAAGGGGCATGTCGAGCAGATGGGCGCGGGCTGGAACGGCCTGCCCTTCGCGCGCACGCATCTGAGCGTTGACTGGCCGAGCAGCCTCGCCGTGCAGGTTCGCCAGAACGGCGCGCTGCCGCAGATCAAACCGGTCAAGGCCGGCGATCGGATGCGGCTGGACTTGGCGATGGAGAATATCGAGCCCATCATCCCGCCGCGCCTGGCCCCCGCGCGCTATGCCATGGGCCGCGCCGTGGAGGTCAGCGATTTTCGGAGCTGGGCCGACCTGGGCGCGCTGCTGGCGCCGCTCTACGCGACGGCCGCGACGATCCCTGCCGAGGGGCCGCTGCGGGCCGAACTGGAGAAGATCAAGGCCGCCAGCGCCGATCCGGTGAAGCGGGCAGAGGGCGCGCTGGCGCTGGTGCAGGACCGGGTGCGCTATGTCGCGCTGCTGATGGGCGTGGGCGGCCTCACCCCGGCGAAGGCGGAAGAGAGCTGGGCGCGCCGCTATGGCGACTGCAAGGCCAAGACCGCGCTGCTGCTGGCGCTCCTCCACGAGATGGGCATCGCGGCCGAGCCGGTGGCGGTCAACATCCTGCTGGGCGATGGGCTGAACGAGCGGCTGCCCATGGTGGGGCTGTTCAACCATGTGCTGGTGCGCGCGCAGATCAACGGGCGCGATTACTGGCTGGACGGCACGCGCACCGGCGACACCAGCCTGGCGCGGCTGCGCACGCCCGATTTCGGCTGGGGCCTGCCGCTGGTGGCGAAGAATGCGGCGCTGGTGCGCATGCAGCCCGCGCCGCTCGACCAGCCGGAGAGCGACCTCTCCATCGAGATCGACGCGCGCGCCGGCCTCACCGTGCCGGCGCCGTTTAAGGCGGCGATGGTGCTGCGCGGCGACGCGGCGACCGGCACGAAGATCAGCCTAGGCGGGATGACCGCGAGCGCACGCGAGGAGGCGCTGCGCAATTTCTGGCGCGAGCAGTTCTCCTTCATCGAGGTGGAGACGGTGGACGCGGTCTTCGACGCCGAGACAGGCGAGCAGCGCATGAGCGTGACCGGCAAGGCCGAGATGGACTGGGACAGCGGCTGGTATGAGACGGACAAGACCGGCGTGGGCTTCACGGCCGATTTCGTGCGGCCAGCCGGGCCGGGGCAGGATGCGCCCTATGCCGTGACCTACCCCACTTATGCGCGCACAGTGGAGACGATCCTGCTGCCCCCCGGCTTCCCCAGCGGCGAGCCGGTGCCCAAGGCGGCAGTGGACGAGACGGTGGCGGGCATCGCTTATCACCGCGAGGCACGGCTCGTCGACGGCGTGTTCCGCATCGAGCGCAGCCAGCGCGCTGTGGCGCCGGAATTCCCCGCCAGCGAGGCGGTAGCCGCCCAGAAGCGGCTGCGCGAACTGGCGGACGCGCGCGTTTATCTCCGCCGACCGGATAATTACCGCCCCACCGAGACCGAGATGGCGGCCGTGCTCAAGGCCAAGCCCAACTCCGCGCAAGCCTTCATCGACCGGGGCAACCTGCTTCTCAACGCGGGCCGGTTCGCGGACAGCCTCACCGATTTCAGCGACGCGCTGGATCTTGAGCCCGGCAATGTCTGGGCGCTCGCCAATCGCGGCCTCGCTTATGTCTATCTCCAGGATTTCGACGCGGCGCAGAAGGATCTGGCCTCTGCCGAAGCCATCGACTCGCGCAACTTCGTGCTGTGGAACGCACGCGGCCTCATGGCCGAGAGGAAAGACGACCTGTCCGGCGCCATCGCGGCCTACAGCAAGGTGCTGGCCGTCGCACCTGACAATATCTGGGCGCTCAACCGTCGTGCAGCGGCCTATTATGCGCACCGCGATCACGACGCCGCGCTGGCCGACACCGATGCGCTGTTGCGGACCAAATCGCCGGACCCCGACATCCGCCTGCTGCGCGCCAACATCTTCAAGCGAACGGGGCGGGTCGACGCCGCGCTGGCCGAGGCGAAGCAGGTATCGCAGGACAATCCGGAAAATAGCTATGCCCAGGTGGCGGCCGCCCGGATTTATGGCAGTTTCGATCGCAAGGAAGAGGCGCTGGCCGCGTTCGACCGCGCCATTGCGATCAAACCCGAAGCCTATATTTACTTCAACCGGGCGCTAACGCTGCCGGAGGAGGACGTGGCCGGTCGGCTGGCCGATCTGGACAAGGCGCTGGCGCTTGAGCCGGCGATGCCCCTCGCCCTGCGCGAAAAGGCCGCGCTGCTCGTCAAGCAAGGCAACACGGATGCCGCCATTGCCCTCTTTTCGGATGCGCTCGCCACCGAGCCGGACAATGCGGACCTGCTGTTCGAGCGCGGCATGGTCTATGCCGAGGCCGGCGACGCGCAGCGTGCCGCACAGGATTTCGACCTCGCGCGGGGCAAGGCGCGCGATGCCGAGAGCCTCAACAATTTCTGCTATGGCAAGGCGACCCACGGCGTTGCGCTCGAATCGGCGCTGGCCGATTGCGATGCTGCGCTGGCCCGGCAGCCGGACTCCGCGGCCTTTCTGGACAGCAAGGCGCTGGTGCTGCTGCGCCTGAACCGGATCGACGAGGCGCTTGCCCTGTTCGATCGCGCGGTGACACTTCTGCCGCGCGTACCGGATCTGCGCTTCGGGCGGGCGCTCACCTGGTCCCGAAAGGGCGATGCCGACAAGGCGAAGGCCGATCAGGCCATCGCGCTTGATCTCGACCCCGATGTCGAGAAGCGATTTGCGGGCTACGGCCTGACCTTGTGACGATAGGGCGCCGCCTTGAAACGGCGCTCAGATCAGCCTTTACGCCCGCGGCCCTGGGCTCCTGCCTGCGCGGGCGCAGAGGGAGAAGGACGACAACGGGGGCGCAGCGGGGAGAGGCGAGGGCACCTCTCCCGTGGCCGTCAGGCGGATGCGCCTTCTGCCTGGGCCTTCGCGATGGCTGCGTCGAGATCGGCGGCGCTGTGGCGCTCGGCGATGCCGCCGGGGCTGTTCGGGCTGTTGACCAGCTTGCCGCGCTGCACGCCGGGGCGCGCTTCGAGCTGGCTCACCCAGCGCTCGACATTCTTATATTCTTGCGTGGAGAGGAATTCCTGCGCGCTGTAGCCGTCGCGCATGATCGATCCATACCAAGGGAAGATCGCGAAATCGGCGATGGTGATCTCGTCGCCGATGATGAATTCCTTGTCGGCGAGCTGCTTGTCCAGCACGTCGAGCTGGCGCTTGGTCTCCATCGCATAGCGATCGATGGCATATTCGATGCGGAACGGCGCATAGGCATAGAAATGGCCGAACCCGCCGCCCACGAACGGCGCCGAGCCCATCTGCCACATCAGCCAGTTCATCGTCTCGGTGCGTTTGGCGATGTCCGTGGGCAGGAAGGCGCCGAACTTCTCCGCGAGGTAGAAGAGCATCGAGCCGCTCTCGAACAGGCGCAGCGGCGGGTTCTGGCTATAGTCCATCATCGCCGGGATCTTGCTGTTCGGGTTGATCTTCACGAAGCCGCTGCCGAACTGCTCGCCGGTGTAGATCTTGATAAGCCAGGCATCATATTCGGCCTGGAAGCCGGCTTGCAGCAGCTCCTCCAGCATGATGGTGACCTTGACGCCATTGGGCGTGCCCAGCGAATAAAGCTGGATGGGATGCGCACCGCGCGGCAATTCCTGCTCGAAGCGGGCGCCGGCGGTGGGGGCGTTGATGTTGGAGAACTGACCGCCATTCTCCTTGTCCCAGGTCCATACCTTGGGCGGCACATAGCCGGGCGGCTGGTTGTTGGCGGGATCGCTGTCGGCCATGGCGTCGTCTCCGTGAGGATATGAGGGTGCGCCGCAGGGGCGCCTGCAGCGCGAAGTCTAGCGCGGCGCGCAGCCAATGCCAGTTGTCTTTTGCAACTGCCCGGCAGCTATTTCTTTGTGAGGAACAAGAGAAAGATGCGGGGGCCGCGCACGAGATAGCGCTGCCACATGCGCCGGGGATCCGAGAGCAGGCGGTGCAGCCACTCGATGTGCAGCCGTTGCATCCAGCGCGGCGCGCGCACCTGCTTGCCGATGAGGAAGTCCAGGCTTGCCCCCGCGCAGACCGCGAGTCCATGGGCGCGGCCGGCAGCCTTGAGATCGCGGCAGATCATCTCCTGCTTGGGGAAGGAGATGCAACACAGCAGCAGATCGAACGGCGCGGCGACCAGCCGCGCGACCGCATCCGCCCAGGCCGGCGTGCCCGGCTTCAGCATGGGCGCCTCGATCCAGATGAAGTCATGGCCGGGATAGCGCGCCCGCAGCGCCAAGAAATCCTCCGCCGAGGGACCGAACAGGCCGATCCGTATGGCCCGGCTCTCCGGCTGCTCCAGGAAATCATGGACCATGTCCGATCCCTGATAGGGCGCCAGGTCGACTCCGCGCAGGCGGGCCAGCATCGCCAGGATGCGGCTGTCGCAGACCTTGTAGCGCGCGCCGGCATAAGCGGAGGCCGGCACGCTGCCGTCATGATAGCCCACCACATGATCGACATTGGGCGTGACAAGATAGGCAAAGGGGGTGACGGCATACGCGCCGGCGAGCAGCGCCATCCAGCCGCTGCGCGCGGCGATGTCGAAGTCGAGGCCAAGAAAGCGGACTGTATCCAAGGCGGCGCTCCACAAGGGCGGACGAGACGGAAGCGCTGCCTAGACCATTTATGCTGCGATTCGGTAAGGACGAAGCCGAGGGCGCCTATTTCTTCTTGCCGAAGTCCACGGTGACGACGTTGGAGCCCTCGTCGCCCACGCCCTCGCTGTGGGGCCCGTCATTCTCGGCATCGTCGTGCGGCTCGGGATCGTCGCCGCCGCTTACCTGGAACTCCAGGCTGAAATTCACTGCCGGATCGACGAAGAAGCGAATCGCCGCAAAGGGAATGACGAGATGCGCCGGCACCTGGTTGAAGGTGAGGCTGACCTCGAAGCTGTTGTCCGTGACCTTGAGATCCCAGAACTTGTGCTGGAGGACGATGGTCATCTCGTCGGGGAATTTCTGCGCGAGATGCTGCGGGATCGCCACGCCGGGCGCCTGCGTCTTGAAGGTGATGTAGAAGTGATGGCTGCCCGGCAGCGCGCCGGTACGCGCAATGTCGCGCAGGACACGGCCTGGAATGGCGCGCAGGGCTTCCTGCACGATCTCATCATAGGGGATCAGGCTGTCGGGTGCATCATCCGTCATGGCGACAGTCCTAACGGCGCGACATTTCCGGTCAAGACGACAAAGGCAGCTTGAGCGGGGGCAAAGCAGATTGCGCCGCCGCGCAGGCGCGCTATACGCCCAGCCATGCGTACGGGCGAGATCAACAGGACCACGGCCGAAACGGCCATCGATGTCACCGTCAACCTGGACGGCACCGGCCGCTATGCGGTCTCCACCGGCATCGGCTTCCTCGATCACATGCTGGAGCAGCTTTCGCGCCATTCGCTCATCGACCTGGAGGTCAAATGCGTGGGCGACCTGCATGTCGACCAGCACCACACCACCGAGGATACCGGCATCGCCGTGGGCGAGGCCGTGGCCAAGGCGCTTGGCGACAAGCGCGGCATTGCGCGCTACGGCACGGCCTACTCGCCAATGGACGAGACACTGAGCCGCGTCGCGCTCGATATCTCCGGCCGGCCCTGGCTGGTGTGGAAGGTACCGCTCACCATGCCGCGCCTGGGCGAGTGGGATACCGAGCTGATCGAACACTGGTTCCACAGCTTTTCGCAGGCGGCCGGCATCACCCTGCATGTCGAGACGCTCTACGGCGCCAATAATCACCATATCGTCGAGAGCTGCTTCAAGGGCCTTGCCCGCGCGCTGCGCCAGGCGGTGGAGATCGATCCGCGCAAGGGCGACACGATCCCCTCCACCAAGGAACTGCTGTGACCGACCGCGCCCGCACGGTGCGGGCCTAGAAGGGCAGGCCGATGACCATCGCCCTAATCGATTATGGCGCGGGCAATCTGAGGTCCGTGCACAATGCGCTTCGCGCCGCCGGCGCGGACCGCGTGAGCGTGACCGCGGACCCGGAAGCAGTGCGCCGCGCCAGCCGCGTGGTGCTGCCGGGCGTCGGCGCCTTCCGTGCCTGCATCGAGCCGCTACGTGCCATTCCCGGCATGGTCGAGGCGATGCATGAGGCCGTGTTCGATGCCGGGCGGCCGTTCCTTGGCATTTGCGTGGGCATGCAGCTTCTGGCCGATGCCGGCGAGGAATTCGGCACCCATGCGGGCCTGGGCTGGATTCCCGGCACGGTGCGCCGCATCCAGCGCGCGGACCCGGCCATCAAGATTCCGCACATGGGCTGGAACGACGTGATCCTGCCCCGTGCGAACCCGCTCCTCGTCCCCGGCGAGGCCTATTTCCTGCACAGCTACCAATTCGAGGCGGCCGATCCGGCGCACGTCCTCGCCACGACCGATCATGGTGGGCCGCTGGTCGCCGCCGTCGGCCGCGACAACATCATCGGCGTGCAGTTCCACCCGGAGAAGAGCCAAGCCTATGGGCTTGCCTTCCTCTCCCGCTTCCTGGAGTGGCAGCCCTAGATGAGCAGCGCGCCCGGCATCCCGCCTTTCATCGTCTTTCCCGCCATCGATTTGAAGGGCGGGCAGGTCGTGCGCCTCGCCGAAGGCGATATGGACCGCGCCACCGTCTATGGCGACGATCCCGCCGCGCAGGCGCTGATCTGGGCGGAACAGGGCTCGGACTTCCTGCATGTTGTGGACCTGGACGGCAGCTTCGCCGGCCATGCCGTGAACGGGGCGGCCATTGCGTCGATCGTGCAGGCCTTCCCCGGCCATGTGCAACTGGGCGGCGGCATCCGCGATCCGCAGGCGGTGAAGGGCTGGTTCGACACGGGTGTTTCGCGCGTGGTCATCGGCACGGCGGCGCTCAAGAACCCGCAGTTCGTCAAGGACATGGCCCGCGACTATCCCGGCGGCATCGTCGTCGCGGTGGACGCGCGCGACGGCATGATCGCGACAGATGGTTGGGCCGAAAAATCCGATATGCCGGTGGTCGATCTCGCCCGCCGCTTCGAGGATGCCGGCGTCGCCTCGCTGCTCTTCACCGATGTGGGGCGCGACGGGCTGCTCAAGGGCTGCAATGTGGACGCCACGGTGGCGCTGGCCCGCGCCGTGGACATTCCGGTGATCGCCAGCGGCGGGGTCGCCGGCATTGCCGATATCCGCGTGCTCAGCCTCCATGCCAGCGAGGGCATCGAAGGCGTGGTGACGGGCCGCGCGCTCTATGACGGCCGGCTGGACCTGCGCGCTGCCATCTCCGTGGCGAATGCGGGATGAAGACGCGCTCCCTCCTTGTCCGTTCGGTTCGAGCGAAGCCGAGAACCATTTGCGCGCCCGTGTCTCGACTTTGCTCGACACGAACGGATGCGGCAGGAGCGATCCCATGACCCTGCGCACCCGCATCATCCCCTGCCTCGATGTCGCTAATGGCCGCGTCGTCAAGGGCGTGAATTTCGTGGATTTGAAGGACGCCGGCGACCCGGTCGAACAGGCGCGCGTCTATGACGCGGCCGGTGCCGACGAGCTGTGTTTCCTCGACATCACCGCCACCCATGAGGCACGCGGTACGCTGCTCGACATCGTCGCGCGCACCGCCGAGGTCTGCTTCATGCCGCTCACCGTGGGCGGCGGGGTCCGCTCGGTGGAGGATGCGCGCGCGCTGCTGCTCGCCGGCGCCGACAAGGTGGCCGTGAACAGCGCCGCGGTTGCCCGGCCCGAGCTGGTCGCAGACCTGGCCGATCGATTCGGCGCGCAGTGCGTGGTCGGTTCGGTCGATGCGCGCCGCGTGGGGGAGGGTCAGTGGGAAATCTTCACGCATGGCGGCCGCCGCGCCACGGGCATCGATGCGCTCGCCCATGCCCGCCGCCTTGCGGAACTGGGCGCCGGCGAGCTGCTCGTCACCTCCATGGACGGCGACGGCACGCAGCAGGGCTATGGTCTCGCCCTCACGCGGGCCATCGCGGACTCCGTCTCGGTGCCCGTCATTGCCTCGGGCGGTGTCGGCACGCTCCAGCATCTGGTCGACGGCGTCGTCGAGGGCCATGCCAGCGCCGTGCTGGCCGCCTCCATCTTCCACTTCGGCACGCACTCGATCCGCGAGGCGCGCGAGGCGCTGGCGGCGGCGGGTATTGCGGTGCGGACGACGGACGCCTGATCCGCTCCGGGTTGCGGCCTTAAAATATCGTCCGCTGTTGGCCCGAAGGGGCAAGCGTCAGTTCACAGCGGGCAATCCAGATGAGGGCCCCAGATTCCGATTTCGTGGGAATGACGGATGGAGGGCCATCGTCCGGGTTCTTCATGGGAAGAACACTCGCTCATCTAGGTTCACATCCTAAACTCTGCCGCGCTTGTTTTGCTCGACGATCCTGCGTTCATAAATGCCCACTTGCTTCCGGCTGTTTCGCCACATGACGCACAAGATCCCTGCCGCAGCCGGCATGAGGAGCAGATGCAGGTTGCTGAACGGCCCGGCGCCGGGAAGATATTTTGCCCACCAGAGTACGGCGCCCACAGCCAGTCCCACCAGCATGCCGACATCGATGCGCCAGGGCTTCGGCTTTGCCGGATCGACCGGGCCGGCGAGTTCCGCCTGATCGAGAAGATCGAGCAAGATCGCCTGCCCCTCGGCATCGAGCGGGAGGTCGACCTCGGCGGCGCATTGGCGAATGCGGTCCAGCTCCACGTCGCGCAGGGGACGGGAGGTGAACGCCTTCCAATCCCACCTGTTACTGCTGCCCTCAAGAAGCGAGAGGATGGCACCCATGAGATAGTGTCGCTCGTCGTGCATAGCCGTGAATTGCCCGAGCCGCTGTGCGCTTACAAGCTTTGCGCGCGATCCCCATTGACGCCGCCGCGCCGCGCGAGGACAAGCGCGGCATGACCGACAGCCTCGACCGTCTCGAACAGATCATCCTTGCCCGCCGTGAGGCGGCGCCGGGCTCTTCCTACGTCGCCAGCCTGCGCGCCAA
>DASRXY010000349.1:0-30427 GCA_035654035.1 Sphingobium sp.
CCTCGTCCGCCCGGGCCACGTCTTCTTGCTGATCTCGGTGCCCTCGAACTGGCCCGTCGGGTGCTGCGGTATGGCGAACCAGAAGCCGATCTGGTCGGAGCCCGCAGCCACATTGCCCCGGTAGATATTGTCGGGGTTCGTGATCCAGAAGGTGGAGACGGTGTTGTCCGACGGGATCAGCATCTGGTCGGACTCCTGCCCTTTGGTGGACTGATGCGCCAGAGTCAGATTGGTCGGTTCACAGGGCTGTGTCGGGTGGCACTTGGTCTGGATACCCAGGTTGCGAATGAACTGGTTGCCCGTCTCGATCCCGTCTTCCAGGAAGAAGCAGTGCCCCACGCTGTTGTAGGTCACGTTGTTTTCCACCCGCACATTGTTGGTGCCGTGAACGGTGACGCAGCGGCTGTAGGTATCGTGGATCGACGAGTTCTGGATATATTGGCCTTGCCCGTCGCCCAGCAGGTGCCAGTGCATCGGATAGCGGGCCAGCTCCAGATGCTGCCCCATGCGGAACAGCTCGACCCCGGAAACGCGCAGCTTCGATCCGGCCATCGCCATGATGTGCCCGCCGAAATAGGAACGCTCGGCATCGTCCGAGGCCTGGATGCGAATGTTGCGGGTGAGCAGGCCCACTTCGCCGCGCTCGTCGACGCCGAAGGTGATCTCACCGAAATGCATATAGTCCAGCGGCTTATCCAGCGTGATCGCATTGCCGCTGATGGCAGTGATGCGGCGCTTCTCCGCCTGTCGGGGATTGAAGTCCGTCGAGGCGAGGACGATTTCGTCGCCCTTGCGCCAGCCGCTCGCATCCAGCACCTCGATCCGGTTGCTGCCGGCCTTGGCGGTGCGGGCAAGCTTGGTCCACGCATTCTGGCGGTCGCCATGCAGGCTGAGCGTCCCGCGCATCAGCACGATGCCGCGATCGCCCATGGTGTTGACGTCTTCACCGGGGACGGTGTCGGTCAAGGTGATCGTCGCCTGCCGACGATAGGGCTGGGCCTCGCTGCCGATGTTCAGCTCGCCCCCGGGCACGTAAATCCAGTCGGTCGTCAGATCGAGATCGCGGTCGTCCGCAAAGCTGAGCTTGCCGTTGATGGTCAGGCTGCGCAGCGGCGGCGGGCTGACATCGAGGACGATATTCTGCTCGCGGCTGATCGTCACCGCATCGCCCTTGCCGGGCACCTTTCCATTGGGCCACGACGCCGGATCGGACCAGCGCGACGGCTTGACCGCCGACGATGGCGCGGACGCGGGCATCTCCATGTGGGCGTGCGCGTCCTGCGCGCCGGCCTCGGCACCCACGGTGAGCAAAAGCGCCGCGGGCAGGAGCGTGAACATAAAATGCTGGCGAGCATGCATGCGCATGACGTTGATCCCCTCCGCCGGGACTGCGTGCCCCGTTTTTATAATTGCTCATGACACTGCAACGGATGGGCCGATTCGCCAAGCGCAGATCAGCCATGTGGCGGAAGGGAGTGTCTTGATTGTAACGGCTTGCGCCTTCTCCCACTCAGCCCGCCAGACAGAGCGTTTGGACCGGAAAGCACAGGCCGCCCTTCAACGCCGATAAGGCGTGCAGCCCAGCGCGGTTCCGTAGAGCGGCGTTCCGTTCCAGTCCCGCGACGCATGAGCCGCCTCGGCGTTCCCCCGCGCCTTGCGCGATGGACCCACTGGCTGCCGGGCCGCCGGATTGCCGCTCACCAATCCGTACAGCCGCCATCCGGCGTCAGCCTCTTGCGCGCATGCACGACCGACCCGGCCCGGCGCCTATGCGCACCCGGCGTACCGCGCGTTCGTCCATCGAGACCCGATCCCGCTCACCCGAAAGCCTTGCGCAGGGCGCCCAGCTTGGCCGCTGTGAACTGTTTCGCGATCGCCGTATCCGGCGCGACGCGGTCGAAGCCGTGAAAAGCGCCGGGCAGAACGAGCAATTCAGTGGGAACGCCTGCCTCGGTGAGACGGCGCGCATATTCGATATCCTCACTCACGAACAGGTCGATGCCGCCCACGGCGATATAGGCAGGAGCCAGGCCGGCGAGATCGGTGCGCCGGGCCGGCACGGCTGCTGCCGGCACATTGGCACCGCCCGGCTCCATGCCGAGAAAGCTCTTCCAGCCAAAGCGATTGGCCGCCGCCGACCAGCCCACGGCGCCGATATAGGGCGGCGGCGTGATGCTGCTGCCCGTGCGGTCATCGAGCATGGGGTAAATGAGGATTTGCCCGGCCAGCGGCACCTCCTTGCGATCCCGGGCCGTCAGAGCGAGCAGCGCAGCATGGGTGCCGCCCGCGCTTTCCCCCATGGCGACGATATGGCTGCGATCGAGGCCGAGCCGGTCCGCCTGCGCATACATCCAGCGCAGCGCGGCATAATTGTCCTCGATCGATCCCCGATAGGTCGTCTCAGGCGCGAGGCGATAGTCCACCGTGACGATGATGCAATCCAGCTCCTTCGCGAGCGCCTGCTCATAGGCCACTTCGCTCCGCGCACTGCCCAGAATGTGGCCGCCGCCATGAGTATGGAGAATGCCTGGCCGCTTGCCGCCCGCTTTTGCGTTTATCACGAAAATGGTGACATCGGGCTGCCCCTGCCCCACCGGAACCTTGAGTTCCTCCACCGGAACGTCGGGCAGGCGCGCCGCGTCGGGCGGTCCGCCACCGCTCGCGCGCATCCGCTTGAGCCCTTCGTCATTCCACTGGTTCCCCTCGCCATCCATCTGGAGGACCATCCGGGCGGCCGGGCGAAGTTCCGGGTCCACATGGCGCAACACGTCTTCGGACGTGGCCGCGACCGACAGGCCGCTGCGGGCCGCCACTGCGGCGACAAGCGCCGCCCCGCCAAATCGCGCCAGATCGCGCCGGGTCAAGTCAGTCATCCGTTCCCTCTCCGATATGGGGCTGGCCTGCGCTCAGCCTGCGTTCGTTGCGTGCCGATCCAGGAAAGCGGCGAAAAGCGAAAGCCATTGATGCACGGGTAGCTCCGGTGGCCCAAGCCCGAAGCCATGGCCGCCTTGCTCGAAGAAATGCGCGGCCACCGGCCGCTGCGCGACGCGTAGGGCCGTCATCATTTCGAGGCTGTTCGCCGGCGGTACAGTCGCGTCGTCGAGCGCGTGCATGAGAAACACCGGCGGCGTCTCGGGACCGACATGCGCGGCGGGTGATCTGCGCGCGACCAATACCGCGCCCGGGCTCTCCCCCAGGAGCCGCGCTCTCGACTCCGCGTGGGTATCAGGCAGGGTCATGCTGATGACGGGGTAGATGAGGCCCACGGCGCGGGGCCGCGCATCGAGGCGATCCACCGCATCGCGGGGCGGATAGACCGGCTGCGCGAAATCCGTCGCCAGCGTCGCCGCGAGATGGCCGCCGGCCGAAAAGCCGATGGCCGATACTTGCGCCGGATCCACGCCATAATCTCCGGCCATGGACCGGATGAGGCGCATGGCGCGCTGTGCGTCCTGAAGCGGAACGTCGGCGCGATTGGCCCAACCCTCGCCGGGCAGGCGATAGACGAGAACGAAGACCGTATAGCCCTGCGCAGCCATGGCCTGGCCGACATCGACACCTTCATTGTCGATCGAGACGAAGATGTAGGCGCCGCCGGGGATCACCAGCAGAGCGCGCCCGTTCGGCCGGGCCGGCCGGAACACCCGCAAATAGGGCGCCTCCACATTGTGCATGAATACCGGCGGGGCATCGCTCATCGGCAGGGGAATAGGCCGGAAACCACCACCGGGCGTGCCATCCGGCCACAGCGGGATCGTGGGGGCTTCAGTCCAGGCACCTGGAATTGGACGGGGCGGCAACTGAGGCTGAGCCCGGCTCGATACCGTGGCCATGGTCGCCAGTCCGCCCGCCGCTGCCAGAAGCGCTCGGCGCCCGATCGCCCATCGCCGTTCGTGCGCGCGATCGTCGTCTGGCCCGTTGCCCTCCGGCACATCCCTCACAGTCATGGCAAGTTCCTGCGTTCGATCGACCAGGCAGAATCCCTGCAAAGGCCGCAGTCCGCTCCCATGAACATTTTGGCTGCGGCGGGATCGCCGCGAAGCTGCCAGTTCAGCCAGGCCACTGCGACCGTGGCGGCCCGGCCGCCATTGTCCTCCAGGAAAGTGCCGCCATGACCGGTATCCTGGTTCAACAGGAACGCGGGGACCTTGCTGATCCGCTGGAAATCGTCGCGGCCATTGTCATAGGCGATGTCCGTCTTACCGCCCTGAATGTAGATGATCGGCGTCCTGAGCGTCTCGAGAAGCGCCTTGCTCGTGAAGATGAAGGCCATGGGCGGCGATCCGTCCGGCAGGAGGCCGCTATTGTGGATCACGACGGCCTTGACGCGCGGATCACTGGCGAGTTTCAGCGCCTGAATGCCGCCGCAGCTAAAGCCCGAAACGGCCACCTTCGCCGGATCGATCTTGCCGAAATAAGGGCTTTTCGGGTCGGCATTCTGGGCAAGGGCCCAATCGATGCCCTGCCGGACCTGCTCGACGCTCGTGTAATCCTCCGGCGTTGGCTCATGCGGCACGGCGGGCGGCTGCGGCTTCGCACCGGGTCCGGTCAGGATCGAACCGGCCGCGATGGCGAGATAGCCGTGGGACGCGATCTCCGCCAAATGGAAGCGCGCGCTCGCGCCGTCTTTCGAGCAGGCGCCATTGCCCCAGGCGACGACGCCGAGTTGCCCCTTCCCCACCCGGCTCAGATCGGCCGGGCGATAGATGGTGTGGTCGGGAAGGCTGGGGTCTTCCTCTTTGAGCGCGGGGAAAGCCCCGGTCCCCGGCGTGTCAGGCTTGGCATGGTAGGCCGCCATCGCCGCCGCCTCTCTCGCCCGCGCCGCGTCATCCTGCGGCGGCAGTTGCGCCACCGCACCCGATGCCAACGCCAGGAGAGCGATTCCCCAATATTTCGGCATGAACTCCTCCCCACGCCCTGTTCGACGCTTACCGCCGCAACCTTCTCTCTCTTGCAATCGATTTCTAGCGCCTCATCAGGTCATGACAAGGCGTTTTCACGTCTGGGCGCCCCCGCCCTGGGTCGTTCAATGCCGGCGCCACCGCAAGCCCCAGCCCTCGCCACTCTCGATGCAAGCACGCGCGCACCAGCTTCGCGGCCCCTGCATTCCCATCGGAACCGAAACGCTCAGGGCTTGCAACTGAAGCTCGAGGCGACCTTGCTGTCACCGCCTTCATAAGCGGCATGGGAAGGAAATGGGCAGAGTGGGCGGGTTTCTTTCGCCGGGGGCTTTCGCGCGGCGGTAATCGCCTCGGGCGCCTTGCCCTCCTCCACCCAGTCGATCAGCGGCGAGAGCATATCGAACTGGTCGAAGCTGTTTCCACCCTGACAGTGCAGCATGCCCGGCACCATGTAGAAGCGGCTCGCATCGGTGAAGGCCTTGCCGTTCTCCTTTGCGGCGCGCTGATAATAATCCCAGGTCGCGAGCGGCGAGAACCAGAAGTCCGAGACGCCATGGAAGAAGATCAGCTTGCCGCCGCGATCGAGATAGGTGTTGAGGTTCGTCCAGTAATTCGTGTCGGTGAGCCGCTGCGCCGCATCCTGGCGGATCGCGTGGATCCGCGCATCGAGATCGATGCTGGTGGCCGTGCTGGCCGGCCCCAGCGGACCCGGCGCGCCGGTGGGAAGATAGCCGCCCTGCATCTCGACGATGCCGGTGTCATAGGGAACGGCTGTATAGATGGGATAGCCGGCCTTGTCCCGGGGGCCGGCAAAAGCGGTGTCGAGCGCGCCGGCAAGCGCAGCGCTGATGCAGCCCTCGCTCTCGCCCGGCTTGCAGACGAGCTTCTTCGGGTCGAATCGGCACTGCGCCACATTCTCGATCATCCCGTCCTTGAGACCGTCGAGCCCATCGCATTGCCCCAATATGCCGTCCAGCAGGGTCTTGCGCACCGCCGGGGTAAGCAGCGCCGCGACGGAAGGCTGCCCGTCCGCCCCTTTCGGCGCGATCTGGTTCAGCAGCACCTGGGTATATTCGATGGCCAGATTGGAATCGCCCGTGCGCATCGCCGGCGCGCCGATGATGACGCCATCGAACAGTTCGGGATAACGCTGCGTCGCCAGCATGGCCTCCCGCCCGCCGGTCGAACAGCCGGTCATGTAGCTGTGCGCGATCTGCTTTCCATAATAGCGCTGCGTGATCGTCTTGCCGAGCAGCGCCACCGTCCGCACGGACGCCTCGGCAAAGTCGAGCGCCGCGCGCTGATCGCTCATGAAGCTGGAATCGAATACTGCGCCCTTGTGCCCGCTGTCGCTGGAAATGACCGCAAAGCCGCGTGCTAGTGCGGGCCGGCTTTCCGCCGCGACCGGCCCCGTGGGCGGAAGGACCGAGCCGTTCAGGCCGCCGCCGCCCTGAAGCAGGAACCGGCCGCTCCACTGATCGGGCAGAGCAATCGCGAAATGGATGCCATAATCCTTGCCACCCGCGCCCTTGCGGGCGTTGACGACGCCCTCGACCTTGCAGTGCGCTGGCAGGGCCGAGACTGGCCAACCATTGGGATCGACAAAGGTTTTCGTCGTGGCGGCGACATGGCTTGTCGACGTAATCCGCACATCGTCGCCCAGTTGTTCCCGCGCGAAAGCGGCGCAGCGCTGCGCTTGATCCCCGTCCTGCGCGGCCGCCGGCGCGGCCACCGAAAGAGCGGCGAGACTGGCCGCCGAGAAAGCCGCCGTTCGTGCCAAGATCCGCAAGCGCATATTCCCCCTCCCTGTTCCGCCGCTTTGCGAGCTCAGGCCCGGCCGGCTTTGTTCCTCATCGATTATTCAGGCGATATAGGACCAACCGGGCGCCATCCAGAAGCCGCAATTGATCTTCGCCCACAGTGCCTGCGCGCCATCACAATCGATTGCGAAACATTTAATTGGCAGGCATGACGGTGTCAAAGCATTCGGCAAGGCCGACCCGGGAGAGCATATGAAGCAGTCCACCACAGGACGGAGCGTCGGCGCGCCGGCCCTTCTCAAGGCCCTCATTTTCCTGATGTTCGCCATGTTCGCGATGACGACGGATTCGGTCGGCACCGTCATTCCCGAGATCATCCGGGAGTTCGAGCTGGGCCTGACCGCTGCCGGCTCCTTCCAATATGCCACCATGTCCGGCATCGGAATCTCGGCCATCGCATTGGGCTTCTTGGCCGACAGCATCGGCCGGAAGCGCTCGATCCTCTTCGGCCTGTTGCTGTTCGGCGTCAGTTCGGCCCTCTTCGCGGCCGGCCATGATTTCCTGTTCTTCGTCTGCCTGCTGTTCGTGTCCGGCCTGGGCATCGGCATTTTCAAGGCCGGCGCGCTGGCGCTGATCGGCGACATCTCACGGTCGACGCGTGAGCATGCGACGACCATGAACCTGGTCGAAGGGTTCTTCGGCGTCGGCGCGATCCTGGGCCCTGCACTGGTGGCCTGGTTCCTTCAGGTCGGGATGGGGTGGAAGTGGGTCTATCTCATCGCCGCCGGTCTTTGCGGCCTGCTTCTGGTCACGACTCTCACCGCAAGGTTCCCCGCGCCCGCGCGCGTGGAGACCAGGCCGGTCAGCCCCCGCGAGACCATGCGCATGATGGGCGACCCGACGGCCATGTTCTTCGCCACCGCCCTCATGCTTTATGTCGGCGCGGAAGCGGCCATCTATGTCTGGGCACCGACCTATCTGGCAAGCTATGCCGGCGCGCACGCATGGCTCGCTCTCTATGCGGTGTCGGTCTTTTTCGTCCTGCGCGCCGCCGGCCGGTTCCTCGGCGTCTGGCTGCTTGCACGTTTCGACTGGACCCTCGTCCTGCTCTGCTGCACGGCTGCCGTCGCCGCACTGTTCTGGGTGGCCGTGCTCGGAGGGCGGGACGCAGCCATCTACGCCCTGCCCGCGACAGGCCTTTTCATGTCGGTGCAATATCCCACCATCAACTCCACCGGTATCAGCTGCTATGCGCGCATGCGCCATGGCTCGATTGCTGGCCTGCTGCTGTTCTTCACATGCCTGAGCGCCGTGCTCGCACCGCTGGCCATGGCGGTCATCGGCGACCGGCTTGGTGACAGCCGCTACAGCATCGCCCTAGGCGCCGTGTTCGCGACCGCGCTCGTCCTGCTTTGCCTCTGGAACTGGCGCCGTCAGCCGTTTGCCAGCCGACTGACGAAACGGGATCAGGATGATTATGGCGGGGCGCAAGGCGCCATCATGGGTGCTGGCGCCTAGGCACGTGGCCAGTTCCCATGCCATGCCGGGCTCATTGCCTCTCGCGAAATCTCTCTGGTAGGGAGAAGAAGGACCGGTTCCGGCTGCCACCCGGAAAAAGGAAGCTGGACATTTGAAGCCCAAGACAATTCGCACCATTTATGATCTGGCGGAGCTTGCCGGCGTTTCGGCGGCGACGGTTTCGCGCGCGCTGGCGGGCAAGCATGTCGTCAGCTCGGCCACGGCAGATCGGATCCGCAAGCTCGCCCAGCAACATGGGTTCCAGCCGAGCGCGCTGGCACGAAACCTGCGCACGCAGCGCGCCGGGGCGATCGGGGTGGTGATTCCCCTCGGCCACGAGCGGGCACAGCATATCTCCGATCCCTTCTTCATGACGATGATCGGATGCCTGGCCGACGAGTTGACCGAACGCGGGTTCGACCTCGTCCTGTCGCGCGTCATCCCCGATCGCAGCGACTGGCTTGAGACGATCATCAAGCGCGCACGCGTCGACGGGCTGATCGTCATCGGCCAATCCGATCAGTCCGCCGCGCTGGATGCCGCCGCAAAGCATTATCTGCCCATGGTGGCATGGGGCGCTTTCACCCAGGGGCAAAGCCACTGCTCGGTGGGGACCGATAATTTCCTGGGCGGCCGCCTCGCCATGCACCATCTGGTTGAACGCGGCTGCCGGGAGATCGCCTTCCTCGGCAACACGCGGGCCATCGAGATCGCCCAACGCTATGAAGGCGCCAAGGCGGCCCTGGCCGATCTTGGCGACGAGATCGGCCTGACCGAAATCCCGACGCATCTGGCGCCCGCACTCAGCGGCACGGACATCGGCGCCTTCCTGGACAGCACGGACCGCTTTCCCGACGGGGTTTTCGCGGCGTCGGACATGATCGCGCTGGCCGCCATCCAGGCGCTCACCAGTCGCGGCATTTCCGTTCCGGACCAGGTGCGCGTGGTGGGCTTCGATGATCTGCCGATCGCACAGAGCATCATTCCCCCGCTCACGACGATCCGGCAGGATGTCGCGACGGGCGCGAGCCAGATGGTGGATTGCCTGCTCAAACGCATCGACGGCAAGCAGACCGGCTCCATCGTCCTCAATCCTGAACTGATCGTGCGCGGCTCGACCTGAAGGCGCGGCGCCATCGACGGAACGCTCGAGAAAGCCGCAAATCCGTTTGCAATCGATTACCGCCGGAGGCTATCTGCCTCCACCCTTATAGCGAGAGGAAAGCAGGATGACAGCCATGCGCGGCAAGAGCGCGCCTTGATCCCCATCGTTTGCGGTGCCGGGCCAACCGGCGATCTCATTGCTTTTGCTGATACAACCGGACCCGACCCGACCATGACAGCCTGCGACAGTGCAGCCCAGACAACGATTTGGCACGCGATGCCGAGCGACGCCGCGCGGCCGGAACAGCGGAATCTCACCCCCGTCATCGGGGACGAGGACATCCACCGGATCGGCGCGATCGGCGTGTGGGACGCATGGCCGGTGCTTACGCGAAACGGCGCTCTGGCACCCAGTGGGCTGTGGATGGCGCTTGCCGCGCCCTGGTTTGCCGATCCCGACGCGCGCCATGGCGCGGCCCGCATCCATTTGCTGCAAAGGACGGCGACCGGCTGGCTGGACCTGGGCCCGGCCATGCCGGACGGCTTTTCTCCCGGAAGTCGGGAATGGTCGGGCTGCACCTGTCTCGAAGCGGACGGCCGCACGCTCACGCTCTATTTCACGGCCGCCGGCCATCGCGGTGAAGGCCGCCTCTCGTTTGACCAGCGTCTGTTCGAGGCCAAGGCCACCGCAACGCTCGAGGGAGGCCGCTGGCGCCTGGAGAATTGGCGGGACCTGAAGGAAACCATGGCGCGCGACCCGCGCTTCTACATGGACCCGGCAGCAGTCAATGGCGCGGCCGGAACCATCAAGGCGTTTCGCGATCCCGGCTATTTCCTCGATCCCAATACCGGCCGGCACTGGCTGCTGTTCACGGCCTCGCTGGCCTCATCCCGCTCTGCCTTCAACGGCAGCATCGGCGCGGCCGTTGCGGCGGGCGACGAACCGGGCGACTGGGAGGTCCTGCCGCCGCTCATCAGCGCCGATGGCCTCAACAACGAGCTTGAGCGGCCCCATATCGTCTTTGCCAACAATCTTTATTATCTCTTCTGGTCGACGCAGAGTCATGTGTTCAATCCAGAGGGGCCGGTCGGTCCCACGGGCCTTTACGGGATGGTCGCCAGGACGATGTCGGATCTCTGGACACCGCTGAACGGATCGGGACTGGTGATCGCCAATCCACCCCAGGCGCCGCGGCAGGCCTATAGCTGGTATGTCCTGCCCGATCTCTCCGTCACCTCCTTTGTCGATGATTGGGGCCGCACGGACGATGCCGAGGGCAAGAGACGGTTCGGTGGCAGCTTTGCGCCCTTCCTGCACCTTGAACTGGATGGCGCCACGGCGCGCATCGTCGGCAAGCCATGACGGCGGCGCGCCTTGCCGGAGTGGAATTGGGCGGAACGAAAGCGCTCGTTCTTCTGGCCGAGGGCGATACCATCATTGAGCGCCACAGGATCGAGACGCACGGTCCAGCAGACACCCTGGGCGCCGCCAACGCGCATTTACAGCACTGGAATCGCGCGGCTCCCATTGAGGCCGTGGGCATTGCGTCCTTCGGGCCGATCATGCTGCGGCAGGGCGATCCGCTCTTCGGCCGGATTCTCCCCACACCCAAGCCGGGCTGGGCTGGTGCCGATGTTCACGGCACCCTGATGCAAGGCCTTGACTGCCCTGCCGCCATCGACACGGACGTGAACGGCGCGGCGCTCGCCGAATATCGCTGGGGCGCGGGCCAAGGCGTGGATTGCCTCTGGTATATCACCATCGGCACGGGCGTCGGCGGCGGGCTATTGATCGACGGCCGGCCCTTCCATGGCGCCATGCATTCGGAAATCGGCCATATCCGCGTCAAACGGCAGCCGCGCGAGACCTTCGAAGGGACATGCGCCTTCCATGGCGATTGCATCGAGGGCCTTGTTTCGGGCCCGGCACTTGCAGCGCGCTTCGGCACGGCCATCGAGAGCGTGGGCGATAATCATCCGAGGTGGCGGGGCGTCGCGCTGGACATTGCCGAGTTGGTTGCCACGCTGTTCCTGACGACCGCCGCGCAGCGAATCCTGCTTGGCGGCACAGTGGCGTTGGAGCGGCCATTCCTGCTGCCGCGCATTCGCGATGCCGTTGTCGAAAGTCTCGCGGGCTATCTGCCCTTCATCACGCAAGACACCATCGCCCACCGGCTGTGCTTGGCCGGATTGGGCAATGATGCCGGTCCCGCCGGCGCCATTGCCCTGGCACAGGCGGCGCTCGGCCGCCCAGCAATGCAATAGCGATCCGAACCGAGCCGGGGCATCCCGCCTTTCTCTGTCTTTCGTCCCTCTCCGCCCGGCGAACACGCGCGCGCCGGGCGGATCGGATCACCCCCGCATCAAAAACGGAGCGAGGCCCGCACACCGAATTCGCGGGGCGCCCCGTAGAATTCCGAGTTGCCGGACTGCCCGCTCACATAGGTCTCGTTGGTGAGGTTCGTGGCGTAACCCTCGATCATCCATTCGCCCTTGCGGAGCTTCACCAGTGCCGAGAGCAGGCCCCGGCCTTTGAGATAATCGAGCGTGGGATGGTAGACGAGGTTCGTCCAGCGCGGGCCGACATAGGCGTAGTTCAGGCGCGGGGTCAGCGACAGGCCATCGGGCAGGCCGATCTCATATTGCGCGCCGAGATTATAGGACCATTCTGGCGAGAACAGGTTGGGCCCTCCGCCTGCCGTCACGAGATAAGGCTCATAATCAAAGCAGACCGGCGGATTGGACGGCGTGCCTGCCGGACATTGCGGTCCATATTGCGGAAGGGGCGGCAGCGCGCGCGTGTTAACGATCCGAACCGGATCGAGCTTGGAATCGACATAAGCAATGCCGCCGTCGAAACTGAGACCGCCAAACCGGCCCTGCACCTGGAACTCGATGCCCTTGATGGTGGCGTTGGAGATGTTGGTGACACCGGTCTGGCCTGTCCCCGTGTCCACCGCGTCAAACTCGAAATCCTTATAATCCATGTAGAAGGCGCCGAGCTGGGTCTTGATGCGGTTACCCAGGAAATTGGCCTTCCAGCCCGCTTCATAATTCCACACGGTCTCGGGCCGGAATTCGGATGTCGCGGAGTTGGCGCCCCCCGGCTTGTAGCCGCGCGCCGCGAAGACATAGAGCAGGTTGTTGTCGTCGAGCGTCCAGTTCAACGCCACTTTGCCGGTGAGGCGCCCGTCCTCATGGTCGCCCGCAAGATCGGCGACCGTCAGGCCGTCGGGGCCAAAGATCGGGCCGCCGGCGCCGATGATGACATGGCCGCCGCCGGTGACGCTGTAATGCGAATAGCGCGCACCAACCTGGAGTTCGAGAGCGGAGGTCAGCTTGTAGCCGGTATGGGCAAAGACGCCCCATGTCTTCTTGCTCTGGAGATTGAGGATGTCGGTCGGGTCCGTCGGGGCGCCGGAGGCCGTCTGGATGATGACGTCGATCTTGTTCTTCTGGAAATAGCCGCCGAGAATCCAGTTGAAGACGCCCGTGGTCGGCGAGATGATATTGATTTCCTGGGTCCACTCCCGCTCGCGCACGAACTGATCCATGGTCTGTGTCGTGCTGGCAGTCGGATCCGTGGCGGAGGCCGTCATCGCCCCGTCGCTATCATAGAGATTGTTGATGCGCTTATTCGTATAGCCGGTCACGGAGCGCAGGACGATGCCGCTCTCCAGCTCCTGGCGCAGTTCGAGGCTCGCCAGAACCGCGCGCTCATGGTTCAGCGTTGGCGCATTGTAGGTGAGCGTCCGCATGTCCGGCTGGCGGTTATTTTCAAAGGTGGTGCCCACAATGGGGCGGTAGGCATAACCGCCAGTGTTCTTGTCGATCCATTCGACCTTGCCGATGGCGCGGAACGAACCCGGCTCCCACAGGATGCCGATGCGCGCCGCCTGCTCGTCGAGCTTGTCCGGCTCGTTATGGTAGGGGCCGATGTCCGTATAATAGCTGTCGCGCCACTTGCCCGTGCCGGCGACCCGAATGGCAAGGTCCTGTGCGATCGGCAGATTGATGGCGCCTTCCGCCGAGAAGGCATTGTAGCTTCCATAGGCGGCCTGCGCATAACCCTTGACGCGGTCCGTCGTCGGGCTCTGCGTGTTGATGAAGACGGCGCCGCCCGTGGAGTTGGAGCCGACCAGCGTGCCCTGCGGCCCGCGCAGCACCTCGATGGATGCAATGTCGTAGAAGCTGGAACTGGTGAGAATGGGTGGCTGGAACACGCCATCGACATACGTGGCCACGCCGTTGGCGACCGCCGGGGACCCGCTGGCGATGCCGATCCCGCGAATGTTCACCGATTGCGTCAAACCCTGGTCGGTAATCGAGAGCGACGGGGCGGCGAACTGCAGATCGGCCAGCCGCTGCACGGCCTTCGCGTCGAGATCGTCGCCGGTGAGCGCCGTCGCGGCAATCGGAACCTTCTGAAGATTTTCCGAGCGGCGCTGTGCCGTGACGATGATGTCGGGCACTTCATTTTCCGCCGATACACTGGCCTGCTCCGCTTGCGCGAATGCCGGGACCGCCCCCGTCGCCAGCAATGCAATCGAAATCGCCTTGATCGAAACCTGGGATATGCTGCGCATGATCCACCTCCCCTTATCGTATCGTTTCCGACGATTCTTCCGCGATCGTCTGCTGATGCTCATGCATATGGGTGTTAGCAATCGATTGCAATATTGCTTCTGTTTTGGCTCGACGCGAGACCGGCAAAATGGTTAGGAACGTGTCATCGCGGACACGGGCGGCCGATTTGTACGGGTCGTCCGGAAAACATGACCGAAAAGCATCGCGAAAAGGGAGAGACGGCAATGATGTTCGGATTTTCGCGCGCCGCCAGAGTGGCACTGGCGCCTCTGGCGCTTCTCATGATCCCGGGCGCGTCAACGGCGCAGCAGGCATTGCCCCCGCCGCTGGCCGGCGGCCTCGCCAGCGACGTGCCGGTCGCGGTCCAGATCCTGCGCTGGCACATGCTCGATGGCGACGTGAACGCCCTCACCTTCCACAGCATGGATACGCTGTTCACCACTCGCACCGTGGCCCGCGCAGGCCAGACATGGGCCTTGCCCCGCGCGGATCATGCGCTGGACTTCAGCTACAGCTTTCAGGGCAAGACCTATTCCGCCGAGCAGTTTCTGGAGCGGACCTACACCAATGCGCTGCTGGTGATGAAGGACGGGAAGATCGTCAGCGAACGTTATCGCAACAACAGCAACGAACGCACGCGCTTCATGGGCTGGTCCATGACCAAGTCCATCACCTCGATCCTGATCGGCAGCGCACTGGCGGAAAAGCGCATCCAGTCGCTCGACGATCCCATCGTCCGCTATCTGCCCGAGCTCAAGGGCAGCGGCTATGACGGCGCCACGGTCCGGCATATCCTGCAGATGCGTTCGGGGGTCGATTATGAAGAGCGCTACGATTTCGACAATCCCGGCGCAGCGGCAACCAATCACATCAATGCCCTGGTCAAGAACGCGACCCGTTTTGCCGATGCGGCACGCAGCGTGAAGCGGCTTCATGCGCCCGGCGAGGTGTTCCAGTATAAGACGCTCGATACCGCCGTGCTCGGCTGGCTGCTCGAACGCGTCAGCGGAATGTCGATCGCCGCCTACACGGCCAGTCGTTTGTGGGAACCGCTCGGCGCCGAAGCCGACGGCTTTTATATCATGGATGGCCTGCCGGGCGTGGGCCGGGAATTCAACGGCGCCGGCTTCAACGCCACGCTGCGGGATTTCGCGCGCGTGGGGCTGCTGATGCTCAACCGCGGCAAGGCCAACGGACGGCAGATCGTCTCGCCCGAATGGGTCGCCGAATCGACCCGCCCGACAGATGCCACAGCGACCGGCCCCATGGGCTATGGCTATCAATGGTGGACGCTGGGCGGCGCTTCCTATTCCGCTATCGGGCTACAGGGCCAGTATATCTTCGTGGATCCGGCGAGCCGGACCGTGGTGGTGAAGCTGAGCTACTTCCCGCCCGACGAGCAAGCCGCGAGCGAAGAAACCACCGCCTTCCTGAGGGCCGCCGCCGCATGGACACCGCGATAAGCAGCCTCGGCGGTCAGGAGGGACATGGCGGCGCGAGAAATCAGCCAGCGAGGCGCAGAACGCATCGGAGCGGCCCCCTCTCATGAAGAAGGCGCTCGCAGTCACCTCCGGTTTGAAGCGGTGCCAAGGAAGAGTGGAACAGCACCGAGCGCGGAGGAGTTGCGATAGCCGCCGGCACCGTTCGCGACGCTTGCCGGGAAGCCATCTCCTCCCGGCTGCGCAGCATCGGCGCCGGCGCCAACCGAGCGCCCTCGTGTTGCGGCTATGGGGTCGCCGTGGTCTTATCTGCTGACCGTTATGCGGGCTTGCAGATCTGTTGGACGGATGACCGGCATGATCGGGGCCGCGGCGACCAGCTTGACCCACAGGGCACCCCCGTCCCTGAAATAGGACGTCTCGGTCGCCTGCCGCAGTGCGTCCATGCTCGGCTGCTCCCTTCCGGACGCTGCCTTGGTGAAGCCCGGCAGTTCAAAGATGACCCATGAGCCCTCGTTCATTTCGGCCAGACTGAGAGTGACGTCCGGCCTTTCGGTCTTGACCTGGATCTCCGTGCCGGCTCGCACGGTGCTCTGGTTCCCGGTGACCCTGAACTCCTTGCCATTGCGAACGAGCGCAATGGGGGGCTGCGGCGCACGACGCGCGAAGAGAGCCGCACGCGCGGCCTGAACGGCAGGCGTGTCCGGCGCATTTGGACCGATCGACGCGAGCAAAGCGAACCGCGCGGTCCGCGATTCGAGATCGACGGCGCCCGGCAGCTCCCCTCTGCTGTCCGAGAGATTCAGGCGACCAACATCCCCCGTGCACACCGACGCATTCCAGCTGGGATGGATGTCGCAGCTATCGTCGGTGACGACACTGTCATTCTCGCCGTCGTGGAGCATGATGTGGGAATCCGGGATGCCGGTCACCGATCCGTCGAGGTCGTGGATCGACAGAGTCCGGTAGCCGGCGCCGCCCCGGTTGTCGTTATCGAACCGGGGATCGATGTTGGGGAAGTAGACCGGCTTGGCATTGACGAACTGCGCGCCGCTGATCGTGCTGCCGGTACTGACCCCCGCGCTCGTGTACAGCAGGAACGACAGGGCCCCCGTTTTCCGCCGATCATTATCCTGGAAATTCACGAATGTCGTGTTCACCACATCGTCGCGGTAGTCATAATATTCGTAGCCGCGGATGGGGAAATCCGGAATGCGCGGCTTGGGCAGGCTGCGGCCATAGGCGACTTCCTCGGGCGTCGAGGGATTGCCGATATTGTCGCTTTCGCCCACGATCAGCGCATCGACCAGCCGGGAACTGAACGGCAGGCTGCCGATGTCGCCGGCGGCCTGCGTCATGCCGATGGCATTGTCGGCAAGTTTGAGGTTGCTGTACACGAACATGTCGCCCCGGCCCCACAGACCGCCATTGCGGTTCTTGTAGGCCGTCAGGCTCTCAAAGTGCGTCTCCACCACGTCGCTCTCCAGGTCGGCAGGATTTGCCAACGGCAGGAATGGGATGGTGGCCAGACCGAAGGTGTTGTCCTGGTAGATGTTCCGGTCGAACATGAACCCGTCGAAGTTGGAATGGGCCACGTTGCCACGGAAGGCGCGCAGCGGCGTCCGGCGCGGCCAGGTGTTGCGGCTGATGTCCGAGTCCAGGAAGGCGCCGTTGGGGTGCTCAGGCACGGACAGCCAGAAACCGATCTGATCGGACCCGGCCGCCACATTGTCGATGTAGCTGTTGTCGGGGTTGGTGATCCAGAAGGACGACACCGTATTGTCCGAGGGCAGCAGGGTGTTCCCGCCGTGGAAGCTGGCCTCCCTGTAGGCCGCGCGATCCGCGGAACTGGGGTCCATCTCTCCGTTGGCAGCGAGGTTCGTGGGGACGCAATCCAGTGTCGGATGGCACTTGGTCTGGATGGCCAAGTTCCTCACGAACGCATTGCCGGTCTCGATCCCGTCCTCGATGAAGAAGCAGTGGCCAACGGTGTTGTAGGTGACGTTGTTCTCGATGCGCAGGTTGTTGGTGCCGTGCACCGTCACGCAGCGGCTGTAGCTGTCGTGGATCGAGGCATTCCTGATATATTGGCCCTGCCCTTCGCCGATGATGTGCCAGTGGATGGGATAACGCGCCAGGCGTAGATGCTGGCCCATGCGGGCAAGTTCGACGCTGTCGACGAACATCCGGGAGCCGGCCATCGCCATGATGTGGCCGCCGAAATAGGTCTTCTCGGCATCCTGCGACGCCTGGATTTTGATGTTGCGGCTCAGCAGGCCCACTTCGCCACGCTGGTCTACGCCGAAGGTGATCTCGCCATAGTGCATATATTTAAGCGGCTGATCGAGCGTGAGCCTGTTGCCGCTGATCGCGGTGATGGTCCGCTGCTCGGCTTGGCGGGGATTGAAATCGGTCGAGGCCAGCACGATGGTGTCCCCCTTGCGCCAGCCGGACGCATCGAGGACCTCGATGGTGGCGCTGCCCGCCTTCACCGTCCTGGCGAGCTTGGTCCATGTGTTGGTGCGGTCGCCATGCAGGTTGAGTGTGCCGCGCAGAAGCATGATCCCGCGGTCGCCCATGGTGTTGATGTCTTCATCGGGCACAGTATCGGTGAGCGTGATGGTCGCCCTGTGCGTATAGGGCTTGGCTTCGCTGCCGATCGCCAGCTCGCCGCCGGCCACATAGATCCAGTCGGTCGTCAGATCGAGGTCGAGCGCGTCCGAGAAGCTGAGCCTGCCCTGGATAGTGAGGCTACGCAGCGCGGGAGGCGTCACATCGAGGAGGATGTTCCTGTCCCGGCCGATCGTCACTGCGTCGCCCCCGCGCGGCACCTTGCCATCGGGCCAGGATGCAGGGTCCGACCAGCGCGTCTGCGGGGCCGTCACGGCTCCCGCCGGGGCCGGCATGCTCATCTGGGAATGATCCTCGTGCGCGCTCGCCGGCGCCCAGAGGCCAAGCAGCCAGGACGCAGGAAGCAGCAAAGACAATCGAAACAGGCGCGAGCGCATGCGCATGACGTTGATCCCCTAACTCGGAACGTTTCCGTTCCGCATTTTTTGTTTGCGAAGGATCATGCAGAGAATGACCGCTTTTGCCAAGCGGTCGAACACCTCAGGCGAATCCCCTCATGCGCCATCCCGCGCGTGGTCAGTCCGGCCGAACGAGCAGCGTCATGGGACATTTCGACTTTGATCCGGCGTTGCATGAAGGGCGAGCTTGAAAATGCAGCCGGAATGTCGGGCCCAAACGCCGCACGCCACGGGGCCCGTGCGGCAAAGCACATTGCGTCCGCGCCCGAATTGGGCTAGCCGCCCTCCCTCGCACCAGCCGAGGCCCGATGGCGGAGTGGTGACGCAGCGGACTGCAAATCCGTATACGCCGGTTCGATTCCGGCTCGGGCCTCCACCTTCTCATGAAATTCCCGTGAGTTCGCGCGTTCCTCATAACGCACGGCCCCGCTTTTGAGGGGGGCGTCCAGCGCGGCCTTGCTTGAGCGCGCAACCGCCGGTGCTCATCGAGATAAAATCGAATTGCCCTATCTCGCGGCGCTCCAGTGGATATGGCTGTGCCCCGGTTTCCGCAGGACCGCGCGTCCTTGCATCTTGCGCGCAAAAGGGTTTCACTGTGCGGCGCAAGAGACTAGAGAGGCGCATCGCCTTATAGTGTATTGCCATAGCAATACAGTTATGTCATGAGGAACACATGACCGACCAGAACTTCACGGCCATGCGGCGCGCGATGGTGGAGAGCCAACTGCGCACCAATGACGTCAACGATCCCGCTTTGCTGACGGCAATCCTGGCTGTGCCGCGCGAGACCTTCCTGCCCGCGGAGCGCCGCAGCGCCGCTTATATCGACCGCCCGGTGCCGCTCGCGGACGGGCGCGCGCTCAATCCGCCGCTCGCCACCGCGCGCCTGCTGGTGGAAGCGCAACCGTGCGCTGGCGAGACAGCGCTGCTGGTCGGCGCGGCGACGGGCTATGCTGCCGCGCTGCTCGCGCGCCTCGGCTGCACGGTCGTCGCGTTGGAGGAAGACGCAGCTCTCGCGACGCAGGCACGCAAGGCGCTGGCCGGGACGGACGGCGTCACTGTGGAGACCGGTCCCCTCGCCCAGGGCCATGCCAAGCGCGCGCCCTATGACCTCATCGTCATCGATGGCGCCGTGGAGATCGTGCCCGACGCGCTCATCGAGCAACTCAAGATCGGCGGCCGCGCGGTCTTCGCCCGGCTGGACCGGGGTGTCACGCGCCTGTGCGCCGGCGTGCGCAGCGCCGGCGGCTTCGGCGCGCGCACCTTCGCCGATTCCGAGGCGGTCGTGCTGCCTGGCTTCGCGGCGCCCAGGGGCTTCACCTTTTGAAAGTTGCGACACCGCTCATGACCGCTGCCCCGCTCCCGCGCCTCGCGCTCGCCGCCCTGCTGCTGACGGGATCGGCCGTACCGGCGGGGGCGGAGACACTTCAGGAGGCGCTTGCCGCCGCCTATCGCGACAATCCCACGCTGACCGCCGCGCGCGCCGGGCTGCGCGCGACGGACGAGTCCGTCAACATCCAGCGCGCCAATGAGCGCCCTGCCCTTTCGCTCACGGGCAGCTATGGCGAGAACGCGCTCACCCGCCCGTTCACGGCCTTCTCGGCCGACCGCAGCCTCTCGGCCAGCGTGACCGCAAGCGTGCCCATTTATCAGGGCGGCCGGGTGCGCGCCGGAATCGAAGGCGCAAAGCGCCGCGTCGAGGCCGGCCAGTTTGATCTGCGCGGCATCGAGCTGGAAGTCTTCGCCGCCGTAGTGGGCGCCTATATGGACGTGATCCGCGCCGAGTCGGTGGTGTCGCTGAGCAGCAACAATGTGCAGGTGCTGGAAGTGAACCTGCGCGCCACGCGCGACCGGTTCGAAGTGGGTGACCTCACGCGCACCGACGTCGCCCAGTCCGAAGCCCGCCTCTCCCTCGCGCGCGCGGACCTCAAGAACAGCGAAGCGCAGCTCATCGCCGCGCGCGAGCGCTATATCGAGCTGGTCGGCCATGAGCCGGTCGACCTCCAGCCGCCCCCGCCCCTGCCGGGCCTCCCGTCGACTCCGGACGATGCGGTGGACATCGCGCTCGCCAACAATCCGGACCTCGCCGCGGCGCGCAAGGCACGCGAGGCCAGCGCCTATGACGTGCGCGCGGCCGAGGGGCAAAAGCTGCCCACGCTCTCGGCCTTCTCCACCGGCAACTATAATGGCGACCTGGGCTCGACACCCGCCGGCAACCAGCCGGATACGCGCTCGGTGGTGGTCGGCGCGCGGCTCACGCTGCCGCTCTATCAGGGCGGTGGCCCTGCCTCCCGCGTGCGCCAGAGCAAGGCCTATGAGCAGCAAGCCATGGAGCGCGAGACGGCCGTGGAGCGCAACATCGTCTCGCAGACGCGCTCGCTTTATTCGAGCTGGCAGGCAAGCCGGCAGGTGATCGAATCGACTCGCGTCGCCGTTTCGTCCAACGCGCTGTCGCTTCAGGGCGTGCGCGCCGAGAACAGCGTGGGCACGCGCACCATTCTCGACATCCTCAATGCCGAGCAGGAGAGCTTCAGCGCGCAGGTCCAGCTCGTGACGGCGCAGCGCAATGCCTATGTCGCCGGCTTCTCGCTGCTGGCCGCCATGGGCCGCGTCTCCGCGACCGATCTGGGCATCGCTCCCGACGACCTCTACGACCCGCAGGACAATTACCGGCGCGTGCGCAACGACTGGTCGGACTGGAACGAGGGCGCTGCCCCTGCACCGCAGGCCTCGCGCACGGTTGACTCGCCCACCCAAAACGCCACAGTAAGCGATCCGGTAACCAATATCGGTGCACCTTGATCCTCAAGGATCGACGCTAGGGATTGTCATGGGGGCCATGCCGAACGAACCGTCGATGGAAGAGATCCTCTCCTCCATCAAGCGGATCATCGCCGACGAGGACAGCGCGACCCCGCGCCCGCCGCGCCGTGCCGCGAGCGCTGGCGGCTCGCGCGTCATCGCCGTGGACGATGAGGGCGACGGCCATATCCTTGAGCTGACCGAGGCACTGAGGGACGATTCGTCCGAATCGCAGGAGGAGGACGCGCCCGCCATGCCCGCTTCCAGGTCCACGCCCAGGAACGCCAAGCCCGCCCGCGCCGAATCCCGCCCGCGCGCCAGCCGCGAAGCCGCGTCGGGCACTGCTGCTGCCGCACCGGGCGCTGCCGCTGTTCCGCCGCCGGTCCTCTCCGATCTCACCGCACAGGCTGCGCGCGATTCGCTCCAGAATCTCTCGCGCCTGCTGGTGCGCGACGAGGATGGGCAATCGAACACGCTGGAAGCGCTGGTCCGTGAAATGCTGCGTCCCATGCTGAAGGACTGGCTGGACGCCAATCTGCCCGGTCTCGTCGAGACCATGGTCAAGCGCGAGATCGACCGGATTTCCGGCCGAGTATGAAGGCCGGCCCGTCGGCCGGCCTGCTCCTCCCCTTTCCGTGCCCCGCGCCTGCCTAGGGCATTCGATTCATCACGACAGGAACCGTGCTGGCGCAGGCGCGGCATACGGGACATCCGGACGGCCAGCGCCCTGCCCGCTTGCCTCGTCGCCTGTCTTGTCTAAAGGCTCCACCATGACCGAGCTTGCCAAAACCTTCGATCCGGCCGCCATCGAGGCCAAGTGGTACACCCATTGGGAAGAGACCGGCGCCTTCCGCCCCGCCCGGCCGGATGCGCAGCCCTTCACCATCGTCAATCCGCCGCCCAACGTCACCGGCTCGCTGCACATCGGCCATGCGCTGGACAACACGTTGCAGGACATCGTGATCCGCCACGAGCGCCTCAAGGGCAAGGATGCGCTCTGGGTGGTCGGCACCGATCATGCCGGCATCGCCACGCAGATGGTCGTCGAGCGGCAGATGAACGCGCGGCAGGACAAGCGGACCAACTACACGCGCGAGCAGTTCATCGAGAAGGTGTGGGAGTGGAAGGCCGAGAGCGGCGGCACCATCACCGGCCAGCTCCGGCGCCTCGGCTGCTCGATGGACTGGAGCCGCGAGCAGTTCACCATGGACCCGCATTTTACCCGCGCGGTCGTCAAGGTGTTCGTGGACCTTTACAATGAGGGCCTGCTGTATCGCGACAAAAGGCTGGTCAACTGGGATCCCGGCCTCAAGACCGCGATCAGCGACCTGGAAGTGGAGACGCGCGAAGTCCAGGGCGGCTTCTGGCACTTCAAATATCCGTTGGCGGACGGCGTGCGGCTGGATGACGGCCGCGATTATATCGAGGTGGCGACCACACGCCCCGAGACGATGCTGGCGGACATGGCCGTGGCCGTGAACCCGGAGGATGCGCGCTACCAGTCGGTCATCGGCAAGGATATCCTCCAGCCGATCACCGGCCGGCGCTTCCGTATCGTGGCGGACGAGCATGCCGATCCGGAGCTGGGCTCAGGCGCGGTGAAGATCACCCCGGGCCATGATTTCAACGACTTCGAAGTTGGCAAGCGTGCAGGCATCAAGCCTGCCGACATGCTCAACATGCTCGATGCCGATGCCCGCGTGGTGCAGACCGCGGACGGGCTGGTGCCGCAGGAGTATCTCGGCCTCGACCGTTTCGAGGCGCGCACGCTGGTGGTTGCCCGCATGAAGGAGCAGGGCTTCCTGATCCCGCATGTAACCAAGGACAAGGAGGGCAACGAGACCGCGCACGACGCCGAGCCGCGTACCATTCAGACGCCTTATGGCGACCGCTCGGGCGTGGTCATCGAACCCTGGCTGACCGACCAATGGTATGTCGATGCCGCCACGCTGGCCGGCCCCGCCATGGACGCAGTGCGCTCCGGCGCCATCGAGATCGTGCCCAAGAGCTGGGAGAAGACCTATTTCAACTGGATGGAGAACATCCAACCCTGGTGCGTCTCGCGGCAACTCTGGTGGGGCCACCGGATTCCGGCGTGGTACGACGCGGACGGCAACGTCTATGTCGCCGAAACCGAAGCGCAGGCGCAGGCGCAGGCCGGCGACAAGGTCCTGACCCGCGACGAGGACGTGCTCGATACCTGGTTCTCCTCGGCGCTCTGGCCGTTCGCCACGCTGGGCTGGCCGGAGGCGGACGCGCCGCTGCTCGCCAAGCACTATCCCAACGATCTGCTCGTCTCCGGCTTCGACATCCTCTTCTTCTGGGATGCGCGCATGGCGATGCAGGGCATCCATTTCATGAAGGAGGTGCCGTGGAAGCGGCTCTACCTCCATGGCCTCGTGCGCGCGGCGGACGGGCAGAAGATGTCCAAGTCCAAGGGCAATGTCGTCGATCCGCTGGGCCTTATCGATAAATATGGCGCCGATGCGCTGCGCTTCTTCATGGCCGCCATGGAGAGCCAGGGCCGCGACGTGAAGATGGATGAGAAGCGCGTCGAGGGCTATCGCAACTTCGCCACCAAGCTGTGGAACGCGGTGCGCTTCGCCCAGGCAAACGGCATTGGCGCCAGCGCCGACATCGCCGCGCCGGCCGCCACGCTCGCGGTCAACAAATGGATCGTGGGCGAAGTCGCCGGCACGCTGGCCGAACTGGACAAGGCCATGGCCGAGCTGCGCTTCGATGCCGCCGCCAACGTACTCTACCATTTCGTGTGGGACAGCTTCTGCGACTGGTATCTGGAGCTGGCGAAGCCGATCCTCTCGCCCGCCGACGATGCGGACGCGGCCACGGCGCAAGCGGACGCGGCGGAAACGCGCGCCGTCGCCGGCTGGGTGATCGACCAGATCCTGGTCATGCTGCACCCGTTCATGCCCTTCATCACCGAAGAGCTGTGGCACGCGCAGGGCGCGCGCGAAAACGACCTCATCCTTGCGCGCTGGCCAGAGCCGGGCGTCGCACCCGATCCGCGGGCCAAGGCGGAGATCGACTGGCTGATCCGGCTGGTGAGCGACGTGCGCGCCGCGCGCAGCGAGCTGGGCGTGCCGCCCGGGGCCCGGCTGGAGGCGATCGTCAACGAAGCGAGCGCGGAGACGCGCGGGCGTATCGCGCGCCTCTCCGCTGCCATCCGCCGCTTGGCACGCATCGAAAAGATTGACTTTGACCGGCCTGTGTCCGGGGGTGCGGCCCAGATCGTCCTCGATGAAGCGACGGTGGTCCTGCCACTGGAGGGCGTAATCGATATTGCTGCCGAGAAGGTCAGGTTGACAAAGTCACTTGAAGCCGCGAGCAAGGAGGCCAAGTCGCTCGAGGCGCGTCTCGCCAATCCGGCCTTCGTCGAGAAGGCGAAGCCCGAAGCGGTCGAAAAGGCACGCGCCGACCATGCCGAGAAGTCCGCGGAAGCGGCCCGGCTGGCCGCCGCGCTTATGCGATTGGGGTAAGCATATGGCACAAGGCGAGGACGGCGGGCAGATCGACGCGGGGGACGAAGCGCTACTGGACGCCGCCGGCGCCACGCCCAAGCTTCGCCGCGTCGGCCCCGGCGCCTTCGACCTGACACAGGGGCCGATCACCAAGACCCTGCTGCTCTTCACCCTGCCGACGCTGGCGGCCAACATCCTCCAGTCGCTCAATGGCTCGATCAATGCCATCTGGGTGGGCCATTTCCTCGGCGACGCGGCGCTCGCGGCGACCGCGAACGCCAATATCATCATGTTCCTGCTCTTCTCGATGATCTTCGGCTTCGGCATGGCCGCGAATGTCATCGTGGGCCAGTCCATGGGGCGGGGCGACATCCTGGCCGCGCGCAAGGCGTTCGGCTCGTCCGTGGGCTTCTGCCTCATCCTGTCGCTGGTGCTGGCGGTCGCCGGCTGGGTCCTGGCGCCCAGGATCCTTGATCTGCTCGCCACGCCGGGCGACGCTTATGATCTTGCCCTCGCTTATCTGCGCGTGATCTTCGTCTCCATGCCCGGCGGCCTGCTCACCATCATGCTGATGATGGGCCTGCGCGGCGGCGGCGACGCCATGACGCCGCTCAAGTTCATGATCCTGACCGTCATTCTGGACACCGGGCTCAATCCCTTTCTGATCCTGGGCATCGGGCCCTTCCCGGAAATGGGCATTGCAGGATCGGCTACGGCCACGGCGCTGGCCAATTATCTCAGCCTCGCGGCAATGGTCGCCTATGTCTATGCACGTGACCTGCCGCTGCGGCTGCGCGGGGCGGAGTGGAAATTCCTCAAGCCCGACGGGCATGAGCTGCGCATCATCATCTCGCGCGGCTTGCCGATGGGCGCGCAGATGATCGTCATGTCGCTGGCGATGATGATCATCCAAGGGCTGGTCAATCTGGAAGGCGTGCAGACGGCCGCCGCTTATGCCGCCGCGCAGCAGCTCTGGAACTATGTGCAGATGCCGGCCATGGCCGTGGGCGGCGCAATCAGCTCCATGGCCGCACAGAATATCGGCGCCGGCCGCTGGGACCGGGTGGAGCATGCGACGCGCAGCGGCCTGCTCATCAACTTTGCGATGACCGGCCTGCTCGTCCTCATCCTGCTCGCCTTCGACCGGCCGGTGCTGGCGCTCTTCCTGAACGGCGAAGGGCCCGCCATGGACATCGCCCGCCACATGCAGTTCCTGGCGAGCTGGAGCTTCATCTTCTTCGGCATGTCTATGGTGTTCTTCGGCACCATCCGCGCCAACGGCATCGTCATCTTCCCGCTGGTGATCCTCGTCGTCTCGCTGTTCGGCGTGCGGCTGGGCTTCTATTTCACCTTCTATGGCATGCTGGGCGCGGACGCGCTGTGGTGGAGCTTCTCCGTCAGCTCCTGCTTCTCACTGGTGGCTGCCTGGG
The DNA here is from genome assembly GCA_035654035.1 of Sphingobium sp. Taxonomy (GTDB): domain Bacteria; phylum Pseudomonadota; class Alphaproteobacteria; order Sphingomonadales; family Sphingomonadaceae; genus Sphingobium. The sequence goes on from DASRXY010000349.1 coordinate 26,050, forward strand.
TCTATTACCGCTTCAGCAAATGGCGCGAGGCAGAACTGCTCGTGCCCGGCGGCGGCCGGGGCGTCGCCCGCGCGCGCTGAGGCGACGACCGGGATGCGCGTGGCTTGGCGAACGAACGGCGAAGCCAGAGACGCCTCGCCACGCACCGGAAGATATCGACCCCCGCCTCGATCCCGCGCCGTGTCCGAACGCCGCCGGCTCCCCTGAACGGATATGGTTAATCGATTAACCAGTTTTTGCAGATCTGTTAATATGCGCCGCACAGCGACCATATTGGGGGAAATTTCATGAACAGTTGCAAGAGGTTAGCTCTCCTGCTTTTCGGCAGCCTTCTCTCGGCACCCGCATTCGCCACCGTCCTGATCGGTCAGACACCGTCCACCAATCCCGCTGGCTCGACCAGCTCGGGCACCATCAGGATGTACGACGACTTCCGGCTCGCGTCCGACGCGTCCATCGGCACGGTGAGCTGGTGGGCGGGTACGTCCCAGCCGACCACGGCGGCGTTCAACATCAGCTTCACCACGATGAAGAACGGCTGGCAGCTGGACGAGACCATCTATTCAACCGATATCACCGCGACGAGCACGGCCGTGGACACCCACATGACCCTGTTCACCGTTACGCTGCCGACACCCGTGCTGCTGACCGGCGGAACCAACTATTATCTGTCGATCTACCGGACGGACGGCATGTTCATCTGGACGGGTTCGCAGACTCCGGGCGTGAACGGCTACTTCAACGGCTCCGACATCAGTCTGGCCGTGGTGAACGGCAACTACGCGCTCCAGCAGATCAACACGCACTGGGAGCTCGGCACGGCACCGCTGCCGGCGGTGCCCGAGCCGGCCAGCTGGGCCATGGTGATCGCGGGAGCGGGGCTGGCCGGCGCCACGCTGCGCCGCCGCCGGACGATGGCACTGGCCTGAGGAGGGAGCGCGGGGCCGCCGCCCTCGCTTGCGCCGGCCCCCGCCGCTCTACCGCCCCTGCCCCTCTATCGCCCTTGGTTGCGCCAGCGGTTGATGGTGCGTTCGAGGATTTCGTCCTCGCCGCCGCATTGGTTCCACAGCTCGGAGAAGAGCGGGTCGGCCGAGGCCGGGCGCCGCTCGGGCTCCAGATTGTCGAAGGCGACGCGGATAGGGATAGCAACGCCCTCGCCGCAAACGATGCACTCGCGGTTGCGCAGCGCAGGAATGGCGTCGAGGAAGCCGCGCGAGCCCTCGGGCATCGCCGCCTTCACGAAGTGCTGGTCGCGATCATTGTTGAGGCGCATGGCGATGATCGTGCCGCACTGGGAGAGCACGCCTTCTGCGAGGTCGGACGGGCGCTGCGTGATAAGGCCCAGCGAAACGCCGTATTTGCGGCCTTCCTTGGCGATGCGCTCCAGGATCTTGCGCACCGACTGGCCCTCGCCGCCGCTGGTGGCGGGCACATAGCGATGGGCTTCCTCGCAGACAAGCAGAATGGGCTTCTGCTCTTCCTCGCGCGACCAGACCGCGAAATCGAAGATCAGACGCGCCAGGACGGAGACCACCACATGCGTGATTTCCGAGGGCATGGCGCTGGTATCGACGATGGAGATGGGCTTGCCCTGCGCCGGCAGGCGGAAGACCTTGCCGAGAAAGGTCGCCATGGAATCCGCCACCAGCATGCCATTGAACATGAAGCTGAAGCGCGGGTCCGCCTTGATCTCGTCGAGGCGCGAGCGCAGGCGGATGAAGGGCAGCGAATTGGTGCCTTTGTCGAGCTTGCCCATCTCGGCGGAGATGATGTTGCTGAGGTCGGAGAGCAGATAGGGCACCGGCGAATCCACCGTCAGCCGCGCAATGCCTTCAGCCGCGCGGTTCTTGGCACGGGCGGCGAGCAGGCACTTGGCGAGAATATCGCAGTCGATCGCGCGTTCGGGGCCCTTGGAGGTGACGAGCACCTCGCAATGCTCCTCGAAATTCATGAGCCAGTAGGGCAGCTCCAGATTCGCGGCGCTATACACCTCGCCATTGCCGGCGAACGCCGCGCCATATTCGCCATGGGGGTCGATCATGACGATGTGACCCTGCGGCGAGAGATCGCAGATGCGGTGCAGGATCAGGGCAGCCGAGGTGGACTTGCCGGTGCCGGTCGAACCGAGCAGCGCGAAATGCTTGCCGAGCAGTGAGTCAACCAGCAGCGCGGCGCGCGTGTCGCTGGTGGGATAGACAGTGCCGATCTCCACGCAGACCTGGTCGCGGGCGGAATAAATCTCACTCGTATCCACGTCCGAGACGGGGAAGAATTCGGTGCCCGGCACGGGAAAGCGCGTGATACCCCGACGAAAGCGGCACAGGCGGCCAGTCGCGTCGTCAATCTCGCCCTCGCCGAGGAAATCGATGTCGGCCACGATGTGCTGGGTGCTGCGCGCATCGAGCGCGAGCGTACGCACGGTGGCGACGATCCAGCGCGCGCCCACGCGCATCTTGATCTGGCTGCCGACCTGCCCCGCCATCGCCACGCTGGGGTCCGGATGGCCGCTCATTGCCGCCATGCCGGCAATGTCCACCATCGCGCGGGCCGAGCCGCCGCTGATCCCGGAGACGAAGCCGAGCGGCGCCTGGGCGGCATCGCCACCCTCGGCGACGACGGTCGTCCCCTGCGCAGGCCGATCTCCGGCGCTCTGCCGCCGCGCCAATGCCTCGGCGAGGTGGTTGGCGGGCGCCGGCTCGCCCTCGCGCGCGCCGAACTGGCCGCCGAAATTTCTGATGTCGTTCATTGGCCGCTCTGCTCCCGCTGGTCCGCGCGCAAGCTAGGGCACAAGCGGTAAACAAAGCGCTCCATTCAAGGATAATGGCGCGTTCACCAGTTTGGCAGCAGCCGCTTAAACGCGGCGCGCGACATAACCCGCGAACAGCCCCATGCCGAGCGCCATGGCGATGGCGACAAAGCCATAGGCCATGCCATTTTCCACCGCGAACTGGCCGACGAAGCGCTCGAAGCCGGATTTCTTGACCTCGATCTCGCGCACCGCCGCCGCCACCACACGGCCATTCTGGATGAGGAAGGTCTCGGCCGTATAGACGCCGGTGACGACGCGCGCGGAGAGCGGCAGCCGCGCGCGGTAGAGCACGCCGTCGGTGATCTCCACCGTGCCGGGCGCCTGCACATAGAGGCCAGTGCGCTCGCGCAGATCGTTGAGCCCGCGCGAGAAGCGCTCGATCTCCTGCGTGTCGCTTACCGAGCCGGGCGAGAGCTGGAGATTGGCGAGCCCCAGCTCGTAGATGGCGGCCGTGCGCTCGTCGACCAGCTCGTCGAGCGGGCGCGAGGAGGCCATGGCATAGAAGCTCGGTGCCGAACGGAACGCGATACTCTCCGCATTCACCCAGATGCCCGCGATCTTACGCTTCTCGCGCATGATGATGGATTGGGCCGGCCCCTTGAGCACCACGACGATGTCCGCCGGCTCGCTGGGCGCGCGACCGCCCGGGTAGAGGATCGCGCCGAACAGTAGCAGTTCGGCACCCGTGAAGCTGAAGCGGATCTCCACCTCGCGCTGCGAGACGTCCGGCACCAGGATCGGCGCCGGTGTCGCGCCGACGAGCAGCGGCAGAGCAAGCAGCGCCGCCAGCGCGCGCCGGAGAGCGAACCACCGCCTCATGGCACTGTCACCGTGTAGATCTCGTCGGGCCGCCACCCCAAGCCCAGTGCCATGCGGATCGCCACGATCAGCACGATGAAGGCCAGCAGCACGCGCAGATATTCCGGCCGCGCCTTCATGGAAATGCGCCCGCCGACCTGCGCCCCCACCACGCTGCCGATCAGCAGCAGGAAGGCCAGCACCAGATCCACCGCATGGGTGGTCATGGCGTGGGTCATGGTGGTGGCGATGGTGACGAACAGGATCTGGAAGAGCGAGGTGCCGATGACGACCTGGGTCGACATGCCGAGCAGATAGATCATCGCCGGTACGAGCACAAAGCCGCCGCCCACGCCCATGAGCATGGTGAGAATGCCCGAGAACATGCCGAGTAGCAGCGGCGCCAGCGGCGACATGTAGAGGCCGGAGGCATAGAAGCGCCAGCGGAAGGGCAGCGCGGCGACAAGCGGATGGCGTCGTCGGCGGCGCGCGGCCGGCATCTGCCCGCGCGCGGAGAGGACAAGCGAGTGGATCGCCTCGCGCGCCATCAGAATGCCGATCGACCCCAGCATCACCACATAGAGCAGGCCAATGGTGGTATCGATCTGGCCGATGCTCTCCAGCAGGCGGAAGATGACCGCACCGATGCCCGCCCCCAGCACGCCGCCGGCCACCATCACGCCGCCCATGCGGATGTCCACCGTCTTGCGCGCAAGATGCGTGACCACGCTGGAGACGCTGGCGCCCGTCACCTGCGTGGCGGAGGAGGCC
>DASRXY010000350.1:0-6429 GCA_035654035.1 Sphingobium sp.
GATGGAACGGGCGCGGACGGTGGCGGCGATATTATATTGGTAGGCGCAGGCGGCGAGCGCGATGTCGGCGATGGCGACGGCGAAGATGATGAGCGGGAAGAGCCGGTCCAGCCCATTGAGGCCGCTGTTGGGGAACATCGCCTCCGGCACGATCATCAGCACCGCCGTGCCCGCCGCGCAGGCCAGCAGGCAGAGCAGCAGCGCATCCGCCACGACATGCGATTGCGGGCGCGTGTCATGCGCGAGCTGCTCGGCTAGACCGCGCTTGAGGCCCAGCGTGGCGAGCTGCGCCACCAGCTCCACGATCAGCACCGCATAAGCGAAGCGGCCGAGCACGGACGCGCCATAGAGCCGCCCGGCAATGAAGAGAAAGGGCAGGCGCGCCGCGAGGCGCAGCAGGAAGCCAAGGATGTTCGCGCGGCCGCCCTTGGCGAGCGCGGCGATGTCTTCCTGCTCCGAAGCCGTGGTCTCCCGGGCCGGACCTCGCTCGCTCACCATCGACGCAGCTCCGGGGCGCGCAGCCCATTGACCGTCCCGCCGTCAGCATAAGCCAAAAGGCTTTGCAGCGCCAAGCGCAAGGCCTCCCTCACTCGGCGCGCAGCGGGCGGGCGAGCAGGGCGGTGACGACCTGCGCCACGTCGGCGCTGCCATCGAGCAGAGCGCAGACCGCCTGCGCGACCGGCATATCGACGCCATGGCGGCGTGCCGCCTCGCACAGCACGGGCGCGGTGAACGCGCCTTCCGCCACCGTGCGCCGGTCCGCGAGCAGCGCATGCGCGGCCTGCCCTTGCCCCAGGCCCAGACCCAGCGAGAAATTGCGGCTGCTGGTCGAGGAGCAGGTGAGCACCAGATCGCCCAGGCCCGAGAGCCCCGCCAATGTCTCCGCCCGTGCGCCCAGCGCCAGGCCGAAGCGGGTCATTTCCGCAAAGCCGCGCGAGATGAGCGCGGCGCGCGCATTCTGGCCCAGCCCCGCGCCTTCGACGACACCGCAGGCAATGGCGAGCACATTCTTGACCGCCCCACCGATCTCGGCGCCGACGAGGTCCGTGGACCAATAGGGCCGGAAGTGGGGGCGGGCGATGAGCGCGGTCAGCGCCTGCGCCTGATCCTCGGTCTCGGCAGCGAGGGTGACGGCGGTGGGTTGCCCGGCGGCGACCTCATGCGCGAAAGTGGGGCCGGAGAGCACGGCGACGGGCGAATGCGGATGCACCTGCGCGGCCACCTCGTGCAGCAGTTGCAGCGAGCCGGCCTCGATGCCCTTGGCGCAGAGCAGCAGCGGCTGGCTCTTGCGCGGCAGCCGATCCAGCACGGCGCGCATGTGCTGGGCGGGCGTCACCACCAGATTGGCGACGCAGTCCGCCAGCGCGGCGATGTCGCTGGTTGCGCGAATGCGCGGCGAGAGCGGCACGCCGTTCAGGAAGAGCGGGTTCTCATGCGCGGTGTTGATGGCCTCGACCACCGCGGCCTCATGCGCCCAGAGCAGCACGTCGCGCTCGCCGCTCGCCACCACCTGCGCCAGTGCCGTGCCCCAGGCGCCGCCGCCGATTACCCCGATTTGCGTCATGCCTTCACTCCTGCGCCCCGCACTGCTTCCGCCGCCGGATCAAGCGGCCAGCGCGGCCGGGCGGGGAAGGAAAGATCGTCGATGAGGCCCGCCGCGAAGCGCTCCGCCCCGGCCCAGCCGATCATCGCGGCATTGTCCGTGCAGAGCCAGAGCGGCGGGGCTGAGAAAGGCAGGCCGTGGGCGGCTGCCAGTGCCTCCAGCGCACCGCGCACGGCGCCGTTCGCGGCAACGCCGCCGGCGACGACGAGTGCGGTGGGCGTCCCTGCCTCTCGACCGGGCTCGATGCAAACGGTGGCATCCGTCCCAAACGTGGCCAGTGCGCGTTCCGTGCGGTCGACGAGGCAGTCCACCACGGCCTGCTGGAAGCTCGCGGCGATGTCGGCAGCCGACCATTGACCGGACTGCACCGCGCGCATCACCGCGCTCTTGAGGCCGGCGAAGGAGAAATGCGGCTCGCTGGTGCCAACGAGCGGGCGCGGCAGCGGCACGGCGCGGGGATCGCCCTCGCGCGCCAGCGCCTCCACGCGGGGCCCGCCGGGGATGCCGAGGCCGAGCAGCTTGGCGGTCTTGTCGAACGCCTCGCCGGCCGCATCGTCGATGGTGGTGGCAAGGCGGCGATAATCGCCCACGCCGCGCACCTCCAGCAGCTGGCAATGCCCGCCCGAGACGAGCAGCAGCAGATAGGGGAAGGCAAGACCCGGATCGGCGAGGCGCGGCGAGAGCGCGTGGCCTTCCAGATGATTGACGGCGACGAGCGGCTTGCCGGCGGCATGGGCGAGCGCCTTGCCCGTCACCAGCCCCACCATCACCCCGCCGATCAGGCCCGGCCCTGCGGTAGCGGCAATGGCGTCCACATCGGCGAGGGACAGCTTCGCGTCGGCAAGGGCTGCCTCGACGAGCGGAATCAGCGCCTCGACATGCGCGCGCGCGGCGATCTCCGGCACGACGCCGCCATAGGGCCGGTGCTGGGCTTCCTGCCCGGCGAGCCGGTGCGCCAGGATCGCGCGATCGCCCGTCACCAGAGCGGCCGCCGTCTCGTCGCAGCTGGATTCAAGGCCGAGAATGATGGGCATTGCCTTTCCTCTACCGCCCCGCACCGCTAGAGCAAGCCGGTTATGACCGATCAGAGCCCCGCGCCGCCGCCTTCCAGCCCCACAGCTGCTGCCCCGTTCCGCCTCGGTTCGCGTGGATCGCCGCTGGCTCTTGCCCAGGCGGAGATGACCGCCGCAGCGCTGGTGGCGGCGCATGGCTGGGCGCGCGAGGCGATTCGCATCGTCACCGTGACGACCAGCGGCGACCGCATCCAGGACCGCGCGCTGGCCGAGTTGGGCGGCAAGGCGCTGTGGACCAAGGAGCTGGATCGCGCGCTGCTGGAAGGCGAGATCGACTGCGCGGTCCACTCGATGAAGGATGTCGAGACGATCCGCCCGGAGACGATCCGCATTGCCGCCATGCTGCCCCGCGCGGCCGTGGAAGACCGGCTGATCGGCGCGCCGTCCGTGGCCGCGCTCAAGCAGGGGGCGCGCATCGGCACCAGTTCGCCGCGCCGCGCCGCGCAATTGAAGGCGCTGCGGCCCGACCTGGAGACGGCGCTGCTGCGCGGCAATGTCGCGACGCGGCTGGCGCGGGTGCAGGCCGGGGACTTCGACGCGACGCTGCTTGCCGCCGCCGGGCTGGACCGGCTCGGGCAAGGCGAAGTGGGTGTCACCATTCCCGTGGAAACGATGCTGCCCGCCGTCTCGCAGGGCGCCATCGGCATCGAGTGCCGGGCGCAGGACACGGACACGCGCGCGCTGCTCGCCGCGATCGACCATGACCCGACCCACCGCTGCGTGGCGGCCGAGCGGGCCCTGCTGCTGGCGCTGGGCGGGAGCTGCCATTCGCCGGTGGCGGCGCTGGCGCGCGAGGAGGGGAGCGACATCCGCCTGCGCGCGCAGATCCTCACCGAGGATGGCGCGGAAAGCGTGGCACACGACGCGCTGCTGCCCGGCGGATCGACCGAGGCCGCCATGGCGCTCGGCGCGTGCCTGCTGGAGCGCGCGAGCCCGGCGCTGCGCGCGCTCTTCGCCGGATCATGAACGCAGCCTCGCCCCTGCCGCTGCTGCTGCTACGCCCGCAGCCGGGAAATGATGCCTCTGCCGCGCGGGCGCGCGCGCTGGGCCTGAGCGTGGTGCAGGTGCCGCTGTTCGAGATTGCGCCGGTGCCGCCCGCGCCAGTGCCGGAAGGGCCGTTCGACGCGCTGCTCGTCACGAGTGCCAATGGCGCGCGCTTCGGTAGCGCTTTGCTGCGCGCGCGGGCCGATCTGCCGCTCTATGCCGTGGGCCCGGCCACGGCGCGCGCCTTGCGCGAGGTGGGGCGCGCGGACGCCGTGGTAGGCGGCGGGGACGCGGCGTCCACTGCGCCGCTCATCGTCGCCGCCGGCCATCGCCGCATCCTCCATGTCGGTGCGGCTGAGACGCGGCCCTTCGATCCGCTCGGCCTCACGATCCTGCGGCATGTCGTCTATCGCGCCGTCGAACGGGAGGACACGGCCGTCCGTCCGATGCTCGACGGGCTTGCTCAGGCCGTTGCCGCCATCCATTCGCCGCGCGCCGGCGCCCGCTTCGCGGCCCTGATCGGCGCCGCCCGGCGGGGGGATTTTCACATCGCAGCGATCAGCGCTGCGGCCGGGGCGACCTGCGGCGAGGGCTGGGCCAGCCTTGCCGTGAGCAGCGCGCCGGACGATACAGCCTTGCTGGCCTGCGCCGAGGCGTTATGTATTCGCGCTCGGTAGGACCAGACGGAGTCCCGGACAGCAGCATGTCGGCAGACGAAGACCTTTTCGCGACGCGCCCCGCGCGCCCTCTCGCCGGGCGGCTGCTGGTCGCGGTGGTCTTGCTGATCCTGGTGGGAAGCCTCGGCGCACTGGTCTGGACCCTGACGGGCTGGAAAGGCGGCCCGGGGACGGGTGTCGGGGAAGAGAGCCTCGCCAATGGCACCGTGCCGGCCGAAATCGTCTCGGTGGTGCCGGCCGGCACGACGGCCACACCGGCGCGCGTTCGCCCCGGCGAGCAGGCGACCGCCACGCCCGAGGCACTGGCCGGCCGCGTGGCCGACCTAGAGCAGCGTATCATCCGCGTGTCGGTCGCAGCCCAGTCCGCCTCCGCTTACGCCAATCGCGCCGAAGCGATCATGGTGGCCTTCGCCGCTCGCCGCGCTCTGGATGCCGGCACTCCGCTCGACTATCTGGAAGGGCAGCTTCGCTTGCTCTTCGGCGAGGCGCAGCCGCGCGCGGTGGCGACGATCATCAATGCCGCCGCCGATCCGGTGACCGTGAACAAGCTGCGCGCGGGCCTCGAAGACATTCATGTGCAGATCGATGCCGGTGCGGAGCGCGAAGGCTGGTGGACCTCCACGGTGCGCACGATCGGCAGCCTGTTCGAGCTGCGCAGCGCCGAGACCCCCGCACCGGACCCGGCAGAACGGCTCGCCCGAGCCCGCCGCGCGATAGAAGCCGGGCAGATCGAGGCGGCGATCAAGGAAGTGGCCGCGCTGCCGCCCCAGCCTGCCATCGCGCAGTGGCTGGAGCAGGCCCGCCGCTACAATGAAGCGCACCGTGCGCTCGACGTGATCGAGCAGGCCGCGATCCTGGAACCGCGGACCGCCCCGATGATCGCCCTGCCGCCGGTCACGCCGGCCCCCGCTCCATAGGCCTGTCCGGCGAAGAAGATATAGAAACAGGGCGGGGAAAGCGACCGAGGCGCGGTGTGTGGACTTGGGGCTTTCGCGAGAGCGCGCTTTCTCTCAATCAAGAACGGAAAACTTTGGCGCGGCAATCCAGGTGAACAGGCGTTGTGCTCCTGCGCAGGCAGGCGCCAGGGGCGGCTGGATGCTTCGGTGCATCATGGGCACCGGCCTGCGCAGGAGCACGGGCCCGGTCCGATCCGAACAGAGTAGGCGAATCATGCTATGATGCGGAATTAGGGCAGGGCTCAGCCTCCCCATCCCACGCCTCAGCGCGCGGGCGGCGGCACCTTGGGGCGCTGGGCGGCGCGGCGCGGGCGCGTGAAGAGCCGGCCCTTCTCCGCCCACAGGATGAAGCCAAGGCCGATGATGCCCGCCAGCACGAAGCCCTCGGCCAGTGGCAGCGTCGTGCCATCGAAGCGCTGACCGGTGACGGCGCCGATCAGGCTCGCCAGGGCCATGCGCGCAAAGCTCTGGAAGCTGGAGGCGGAGCCGGCGATTTCGCCGAAGGGCTCCATGGCGATGGAGCCGAAATTGGAGCCCGTGAAGCCCACCATGCCCATGTTGAGCGAGACGATCGCCACGAAGAGCCATAGCGGCTCGGGCGAGAGATAGGCCGCGCCGAGCTGGATGAAGCTGAGCACGATGTAGGCGATCAGCGCCGCGTGCGAGACGCGCCGCGCGCCGAAGCGCTCGACGATACGGCTGTTGAAGAAGTTGGCGAACGCCATCGTCCCCGCCACGCAGGCGAAGCCATAAGGGAAGACATCCGCCGCATCGAAGCTGTCGGCGAAGATCTGCTGGGCGCTGTTGAGGAAGCCGAAGAGGCCGCCCATGATGATGCCCGCGCCCATCATATAGCCCAAGCCCAGCCGGTCGGTGCAGATGGTCTTCCAGTTGCGCGCGATGGTGACGGGATGGATCGGCTGGCGATGCGCTTCGTGCAGCGTCTCGGGCAGGCGCAGATAGACCCAGAGGAACACGATGGCCCCCGCCGCGGCCAGCACATGGAAGATCTCGCGCCAGCCCGCTACGGCGATGATGACCTGCCCCATGGTCGGCGCGACCACCGGCACGGCGAGGAAGATGATGATGATGAGGCTCATCAGCCGCGCCATATGATCGCCCTCGAAGCGGTCGCG
>DASRXY010000351.1:0-3077 GCA_035654035.1 Sphingobium sp.
ATATGCACAAGACCGGCACCGGGCAGGACCTTTATTCCCGCTCCACCGGCTATAATGACGTGGGCATCATGGTCGCGCCGGATGGTGCCAGCTATGCGGTCGCGGTGATGATCGGATCGACCGCGCAACCTATTCCCAAGCGCTGGGAGCTGATGCAGGGCGTCTCGCGCGCGGTGGCGGCGCTCCACCAGCCGCGGGCGATCACGACGATGGCGGCGCGTTAGGGAAGCGGCTGTGCTCCCGCGCAGGCGGGAGCCCGATGCTACCGGAAGACGCAGCTCCCTGGACTCTTGTCTGGACAGGATCGCAGGGAGCGCTTGGCCGGGCGACATCGCTCCAGGGCCCCGCCGTGATCTGGAACCCCACGCGAGCCTTCCTGCACGCTCATTGATTCGCAACTTCATCGGGTCTATAGGCCCGGCCATGCTGATGGCGGCCTCGCACGGGCCGCCTTTTTCCATTGCGGACCACGCCGTGCGAGAAAGGAGCAATCCGATGTCGATCACCCCGCTCATGCCCGTTTACCCCCGGTGCGATGTGCGTCCGGTGCGCGGCGAGGGCTGTTACCTAATTGGCGAGCGTGGCGAACGGTATCTGGATTTCGCGGCGGGGATTGCCGTCAATGCGCTCGGTCACGGGCACCCGCATCTCGTAAAGGCGATCGCGCAGCAGGCGGCGACGCTGATGCATGTCTCCAATCTCTATGGTTCGCCGCAGGGCGAGGCGCTGGCCCAGCGCATCGTGGACAACAGCTTCGCCGACACGGTGTTCTTCACCAATTCGGGCGCGGAAGCAGTTGAATGCGCGATCAAGACCGCGCGGCGCTATCATTATGCCAATGGCAATCCGCAGCGGCACAAGCTCATCACGTTTCAGAACGCCTTTCATGGGCGTACCCTGGGTGCGATCAGCGCTACCGACCAGCCCAAGATGCGCGACGGCTTCGAGCCGCTGCTGCCGGGCTTCGCCTATGCGCCGTTCAACGATCTCGACGCCGCGCTGGCGCTGATCGACGATGAAACGGCCGGCTTCCTGGTCGAGACGGTGCAGGGCGAGGGCGGGCTGATGGCCGGCGATCCCGCCTTCATCCAAGGCCTGCGCGCGGCCTGCGATGCGCATGGCCTGTTGCTGGTGCTGGACGAGGTGCAGTGTGGCTATGGGCGCACGGGCAAGTTCTTCGCCTATGAGCATTATGGCGTGACGCCGGACATCGTCGCGGTCGCCAAGGGCATTGGCGCCGGTTTCCCGCTCGGCGCCTGTCTCGCCACGGAAGCGGCGGCCAAGGGCATGGTCTTCGGCACGCACGGCAGCACCTATGGCGGCAATCCGCTGGCGATGGCGGCCGGGAACGCCGTGCTCGACGTGATGCTGGAACCCGGCTTCTTCGAGGGCGTGGCCGCCAAGGGTGAGCGGCTGCGCGGCGCGCTGGAGCAACTCATCCCCAATCACGACCATGTCTTCGAGAGCGTGCGCGGCCTGGGGCTGATGCTGGGCATCAAGCTCAAGCCGGAGGCGGACGCGCGCGCGTTCGTGGCGCATCTGCGCGACAATCACGGGCTGCTCACCGTTTCGGCGGGCGGCAATGTGGTGCGCATCCTGCCCCCGCTGGTGATTGAGGAAAGCCACATCGCCGAGGCGGTCGAGAAGCTCTCGGCCGGCGCGGCGAGCTTCAAGGCGGCGGAGGCTGCGGCCTGATACACGCGGCGCTCCGGCGCTGGCAGCACCACGGAAAGCGGCAATGACCAGACATTTCCTCAATCTCTCGGATGCCGGCGGCGATGCCATTGCCGCGATGATCAACGATGCAATGGAACGCAAGGCCGCGCGTCGGGTCGCCAGCCTGCCGCGCGGGGCTGCGGACCGCGACGCGCCGTTGGCCGGGCATACCCTCGCCATGATCTTCGAGAAGAACTCGACGCGCACCCGCGTCTCTTTCGACATGGCGGTCCGGCAGCTCGGCGGCAACGCGCTGATCCTCGACGGCGGCACCAGCCAGCTCGGCCGGGGCGAGACCATTGCGGACACCGCCCGCGTGCTGAGCCGCATGGTCGATGCGATCATGATCCGCACCGGCGACCATGCCAAGATCGAGGAAATGGCGCATCATGCCACGGTGCCCGTCATCAATGGCCTCACCGATTATTCGCACCCCTGCCAGATCGTGGCGGACCTCCAGACGGTGGTGGAGCATGGCCTCGCGCTGCCGGGCAGCAAATGGGCGTGGCTGGGCGACGGCAACAATGTGCTCACCTCGATCATGGAAGCGGCGGGCCTCATGCACTTCGACGTGGTTGCCGCTTGTCCGCAGGGCTTCCAGCCCGAGGCGGAGGCGCTGGCACTCGCTGGCGGCCGCGCCCGCGTGGTCGCCGATCCGCGTGAGGCGGCGGAGAATGCCGATGTGATCGTCACCGACACCTGGATCTCCATGGGCCAGGAGGGGGGTGCGGCGAAGCTCAAGGCAATGATGCCCTATCAGGTGACAGCGGCACTCATGGCGCGCGCCAAGCCGACGGCGAAGTTCCTCCACTGCCTGCCCGCGCATCGCGAGGAGGAAGTCACCGCCGATGTGATCGACGGGCCGCAGTCGCTCATCTGGGATGAGGCGGAGAACCGCCTGCACGCCCAGAAGTCCGTGCTGCTCTGGTGCTTCGGCAAGCTGGGGTGACGCGCTGGCTGCGCCCGCCGGCACGCGTTGCGGGCGGGCATTTGCAGCTGCTCGACCTGCTGCGGGGTGTTTCCGCCTTCGCCATCCTGTTCTGGCATTATCATCATTTCTTCTTTCCGGTCGGGGCTACTCGGCCGATCCCGGGCTATCGCGCTACCGAGCCGCTGCGCGCGCTGTTCTGGCCTTTCTACGACCATGGCAAATATGCCGTGCTGCTGTTCTGGCTGCTTTCCGGCTTCGTCTTCGCGCATGTCTATTGGGGGCGACAGGCGACGACGCGCAGCTTCATCGTCAACCGAATCGCACGGCTTTATCCGCTGCATCTGGCGACCCTGCTCGCGGTGGCGCTGCTTCAGGCACTGGCGCAGGCGCGGCTGGGCGGCGCGATGATCTACCAGCATAATGGCCTAAG
>DASRXY010000352.1:0-6271 GCA_035654035.1 Sphingobium sp.
CTGGGCGATCTGGGCGCTGGCGCGGGGACTGTTCACCGGGCGATGGCTGGCGCGGGTCGGCGCCGTGCTCGGGCTGGTGCTGCTGGGCAGCGCGGCCAGCGCCTATGCGCTCTATCCGCTCGTCAACAACGCCATCGACGAGTTGATCGACGACGACCCCGATACGCCCACGCTGCCCGCGCCTCGCCAGCCCGGCAACGCGCCCGCTCCCTCCGTCGCCGCCAAGCCGCACGAGGCCGACGCGCCCGAGCCCATCCGCAATGCGGCTGCCTCCAGCGCCAAGCCCAAGAACAATTCCAGCCGCTGCCGCACGCTGCCGGCGCTGCACCCACTCGATCAACTGCCCCCCGCCGTCATCTTCACGCTCGTCGACCTGGGGCCGCGCCTCATTGCCGTGACGCATCACAGCGCGATTGCCGGGCCCTATCATCGCAACGGCGCCGCGATCCTGGACATCCACCATGCTTTCGACGGCAGCCCGGAGCGCTTCCGCGCCATCGCGGCAGCCCACCATGCCGAGTATCTGCTGATCTGCCCCGGCTTCCCGGAAGGCACCATCTATCCCGCGCGCAGTCCCGAGGGTTTTTACGCCCGCGTGCTGAAGGGCGAGACGTTCGACTTCCTGAAACCGGTGACGCTCGATTATCCGGGCACGCTGCCTTACCAGCTCTACCGCATCGTGCCGGAGGAGGCGCGGAAGGGTAGGTAGGAGGGCTGTGGGGTTGGCCCGCAGAGGCGGCATTCCCTTCCCCCCTCGAAGCAACCCCGGTCGCGCTGCACTGTCGAAAGGCTTTCCTTTCGTCCCATGTGGTCGAAGCAAGCAGAGCCCTTCGACAAACACACGACACGGGGGGAGGTGGAGGCCTGGCGAGGCGGCACAGGACGGGCGCTCCCCTATGGCATTCAGTCCTGCTGAAGCGCGCATGAGGTCAGAAGCCGGATGAACGCTGTTCCCATGCGTCCATTTCCGCGAAGGCGGGAAACTTAGGTCGCCGCAGGCGCTCCAAGGCGGTCAGGCGCGCGACGCGGTTGCCCGCGCTGTTGTCGCGAGTGTCGCCCATCAGGAACACATGGCCCTCGGGAATGCGGATCGGCCCGTAAAAGTCCGTTTCCTGCGTGCCCACGTCGATGATGGTGTAGCTGCGCCCGTTGGGCAGCGTCTCGCGCTTCACCGGCAGGGCGCAGACGGCACGGCCGCCGCCTCGACGCGCAGCTTGCCGGTCATTCCTGCGGCCGCGGGAAGACGGACGATAATTTGAGTCCTCAACCTAACGCCGTTCACCGAAGAAATCGCGCAGCAGGGCGCCTGCGGGGTCCGCGCCGATGCCGCCGAACAATTCAGGCCGATGATGGCATTGCGGATGGGAGAAGACGCGCGCGCCGTGCTCCACGCCACCCCCCTTGGGGTCGGCCGCGCCATAATAGAGCCGGGCGATGCGGGCATGGGCAATGGCGCCCGCGCACATGGGACAGGGCTCCAGCGTCACCCACAGATCGCAGCCGGTAAGGCGCTCGCTGCCCAGCGCGGCGCTGGCCGCGCGCATGGCGACGATCTCGGCATGGGCAGTCGGATCGCGGTCGCGCCGGTTGCGGTTCTCGCCGGTGGCGATAACCTGCCCCTCGCGCGTTATCACCGCGCCGATGGGCACTTCCTGTGCTGCCCCAGCCGCGCGCGCGCAATCGAGCGCCAGGCGCATCGGATCGGGCAGGGGAAAGGGCGGGCTCATGGCGCGCAGCAGTAGCGGCGCGCGCTTTCGCATGGAAGCGCCTTGACGATTCGCCTGCCAGCCGCTATCCGCGCCGCTTTCCGAACACACGCATTCAGGATTGAGTGACATGTCGCGCATCTGCGAACTGACCGGCCGGGGCCGCCAAGTGGGCCACAATGTGTCCCACGCCAATAACAAGACCAAGCGCGTCTTTCTGCCCAATCTGCAGAATGTGACGCTGATGTCCGATTCGCTGGGCAAGCGCGTGCGCCTGCGCGTCTCGACGCACGGCCTGCGCTCGGTGGAACATGTCGGCGGGCTCGACAACTGGCTGCTCAAGACGGCCGACACCAAGCTCTCGCTCAAGGCTCGTCGCCTGAAGCGCGAGATTGCCAAGAAGGCGGCGCCGGCCGCGGCCTGAGCCCGGTCCTCCGTTCGAACGGCCTGAAGAGGCGGTCCTGCGGGGCCGCCTTTTTCGTGTGTGTCGGGCCGGGAGAAAGGAGTTTGGGGTCGCACAGGAGCACAGAGAGCGCACAGATCCGCTTCGCGCCTATTGTGTGCAGCTTGTGAGGCCGAAGCCGCGCTTATCCGTGCGCCTGCGGAGGCAGGAACGCAGCGCCGTCGCGGTCATGGCTGCCTTGGGCCTCTGCCTGCGCAGACACCCGGAGCGCTTTCAAGGCGCCGGGGCATCGCTGACCCAGTCGTCCGGCAGGGCGAAGCGAAAGAGCAAGGTGCGTTGCAGGAAGAGCCGGTTGTCGTCCGAGGCGATGTAGAGCAGCGGCTTGCCGGCCGAATCGCGTGCCAGTGCCAAGGCTTCCAGATTGTCGACCGGGCCGGGGCGGCGGAAATCCGCAATGGGCTCGCCCACGAGCACCGCACCCGCCCGCAGCGCCGGCATGCGCACCAGCGCCAGCCGCGCGGTGAAACCCTCGGCCAGCGTCAGCCGGCGTTCGAGCACCAGTAGCCTGTCGCCGCCCAGCCAGAGCGCATCCGTCGGCCGATAGCCGGGCGGGCCGCGATAGCTGAGGCGCACAGGGGGCGGTGTGGCGCCTTCGACCGGATCGCCCGCCCAGAGCAGCATGTCGAAGCCGCCGTCGCGCGCAGGTGCGCGCTCGCTGATGGCGAGGAAACGGCCGTCGCCCAGTCGTACCAGTGATTCGAGGCTGCCTTCCTCCGGCCAGCGCGCCACCGCCGGGGGCTCCACGCAGGCTTCGGCCCGCGACAGATCCGGCGCATAGCGGCAGATGCGCTGTACGCGCTCAAACCCAACCCAGATGCGCCCGGTGCGGGGATCGCGCGTCATGCTCTCGCTGTCCTGCTTCCAGCGTGGTTCGCTCTGGATTGCGGCCGTGCGGGGCAGTGCGGCGATTCGCGCAGGACCGCCGGTGAGCGTGAAGCGCGTCGTCTCACCCGAATCGGCGAGGGCCAGGACATGGCCATTATCATCCACCAGCAGCGCGGAAATGCCGCCGAACGCCCTGTGACTGCCCGTGAGATGCCACAGACCAGTGAGGCGCAGCGGCCCGTAGCTTTGTGGCGGAACGGGGAGCGGCCGGGCCGTCACATGCAACGCGGTGGGCGGCAGCGGCGGGTCCGGCCGGTCCGCGGGCGCATTGATGAGCAGCACATAGAGCAGGAGAATGGCTGCGATCCGCTGCATGGCGCAGGCCATAGCCGCTGCCCCCAAGCCTGACCATGGCTTTCCTGCCCCACGGCCGTGCGCAACGCCTCTCCCCGCCCCCGCCAAGATGAACGATTGCTGCCGGGCGCATTCAGGCTCGGCTCACGGCAGCGGTTCTAGAAGGCAGTTATGGAAGAGAGGCAGGCCAGGCGGTCCGCCCGGAAAGGATAGAGACATGACGGCTCGCACCTTCATCGCTTTTGGCGCCGCACTGGCCCTGGGGGCCGGCACCATCGCCGCCACGCCGGCGCAAGCCCGCGACAATTGGAACGGTCATGGCCGCTATGAGCAGCGCTACGATCGTCACGACCAGCGTTACGACCGTTATGACCGCCACAATCGCGGTTACGACAATCGCGTGCGCTATCAGTATGATAATCGCGGCTATCGCTACAATGAGCGCTGCCGCAGCGACGGCACGGCGGGCACCATCATTGGCGCCATTGCCGGTGGCCTGCTCGGCAACAGCGTGGTCGGCCGCCATGGCGACAAGACGGCCGGCACGATCATCGGCGGCGCAGTCGGCGCCGTTGCTGGCCGCGCGATCGACAAGGGTGACGATCGCTGCCGTTGATCGACTATTGAGTTTCCCTGTGGCTCCCTTGAGGGCCGGCGCTTCTCCCTTGGCGCCGGCCCCTTTTTTATGGGGCAGGGTGGCTGGGATTTGGGGCGGACAGCGAAGGCAGGAGTGCATGTCAGCGTTCAGCCGTCTGGGCTCCTACCTGCGCAAGAGCTTGCGGAAGCACGAGGAGAGGGAAAGCGCTGGTTTTGTTCCGCCAGCGCTCCCTGTCGCCGGTTTAGTGGACGAAGCGAGCGACCACGTCGCGGAAGGAGCGGCTCACTTTCACGTCCGCGCCGGATTCCAGCATCAGGAAGCATTCGCCGTTGGTATGCGGGCGCACCTGGCGGACGAGGTTGAGGTTGACGATCCAGCTGCGGTGCACGCGCTGGAAGATGCGCGGATCGAGCCGGCGCTCCAGGTCCTTCATCGTCTCGCGCAGGATGAAGCTGTTGTCGCCGGTGTAGATGCACATATAGTCGCCGGCCGCCTCGATGCGCTCGATCGTGTCGACATCGATGCGGAAGATCTGGCCGCGATCCTTGATGTTGATGAGCTTCTCGAAGCGGCTGGCAGCGGGTGCGTCGCTCTCGTTGGAAAGGTTCGGCATCGCGTCGGGCGCGACTTCCGCCAGCACCTCGCGCAGGCGCTCGGCCTCGGCGCACTGGCGCTTTTCCAGCAGGCGCTGGCGCGCGCGGTCGAGCGCGTCGGCAAGCCGCTGCTCGTCGACGGGCTTCACCAGATAGTCCACCGCCTGCGCCTCGAACGCGCGCAGGGCATGGTCCGAATAAGCCGTCACAAAGATGAACAGCGGGGGCTCGACTTCCATCACGCCCTGGACGACGGAAAAGCCGTCGAAACCGGGCATCTGGATGTCGAGGAAAACGAGATCGGGCTTGTGGGTCTTGATGGCGCGGATGGCTTCGCGCCCATTGGTGCAGGTCTCGACGATCTCGACATCCTCATGCGCCTCGAGGCGAAGCTTGAGGCCCTGAATGGCGAGACTCTCGTCGTCGACGAGCACTGTGCGAATGGTCATGCAGCTACCTTTGAATGGTCCTCGACGATGAGCGGGATCTCGATGACGACACTGAAGCCTCCTTCGGCAGAGGCCCGGGTTTCCATCGATTGGCGATCTCCAAAAGCCTGAACGAGGCGTTCCCGGATGTTGGGCAAGCCAACTCCGGTGCTCAAGGTCATGGTTGGGCGCTCGACCTGCAAGCCGGGGCCCGTGTCCGACACGATGATCCGGACATTTTCACCGATGGGTTGTGCCGTCACCGTGATGTCCGCGCCCTCCTCCTGTGGTGTCACTGCGTATTTAATGGCGTTCTCGACCAAAGGTTGCAGCAAAAGTGACGGGAGCCGCGCCTGGGCGACCGCCGGGTCGATATTGAAGCTGGGCCGCAGCCGGTCCTCGAAGCGCATTTTCTCGATTTCGAGATAGAGCTTCAGCGTCTCCACTTCCTGTGCCAGCGTCACCTGCGCGGTGGGCTCATTGATGAGCGTGTAGCGCAGGAAGGCGGAAAGGCGCGAGAGCATGGCGTTGGCGCGTTCCGTTTGCTTCAGGAGCACCAGCGTGGAGATGCTGTTCAGCGTATTGAACAGGAAATGCGGATTGAGCTGGTAGCGCAGCATGGCGAGCTGGGCGGCGCTGGCCTGGCTTTCGAGCTGAAGGAGCTGGTCTGCCTGCCGCTCGACCGTGAGGAAGAAGTTGATGGCGTAATAGAGCGCCGACCAGGCCCCGAGCAGCGTGATATTGATGTAGAGCGAGCCGATGAAGAGCTTGAGGCTGTTGGCCTCGCCCAGCGGATTGCGCGCGAGATAGGCCCAGCTGTCGATGGAGGCAGCGATGCAGCCCGCGAGGATGGCGAGCAGGATCGACACCGTCCAGGTGATGATCGGCCGCTGCTTGAGGAGCAGGCGATAACCCACCGCCAGCAGCAGGGTGAGCGAATAGCCGGTGATGGTGGAGATGAGGATGGGAATGAGGAATTCGAGCGGCTGGTTGTTGGCATAGCCGGAGACCGCGCGCAGCAGGAAGGCGCCCGTCCAGCCCAAGCCCTGAAGCCGCCAGAAAGCGCGGTTCTTGTCTTCGAAAAACGGTTTGGCGGGATAAGTGATGACAGTCATGGCCGATCCGCTCTTTATCACTCGGGCGTCCCGTCCTGCTCGGCGGATGTGCAGGGGGCGGTCGGTGCCGCCTGCGAGGGACCGCGCTCGACCCAGCACAGTTCGCGATGCGCCAGCGCCCGGCCGTCCCATGCCTGGAGGGTGACGGGCCGCACCGGCCGCCGATCGCGGCTGTCGCAGAGGATCGGG
>DASRXY010000353.1:0-12847 GCA_035654035.1 Sphingobium sp.
CGAAGCCGTGGCCCCGGCCAAGCCCAAGGCGCCCCGCGCGCGCAAGCCCAAGACGCCCGAGGGTGACACCTGATGTCTGACTATATCGACAAGCTGGAGCATGTGGCGAGCGCGGCCGATCCCGAGGCCGGCGACGTCGCCATCCAGAACTACACGATCAACTTCGGCCCCCAGCATCCGGCCGCGCACGGCGTGCTGCGCCTCGTCATGGAGTTGGAGGGCGAGATCGTCGAGCGCTGCGATCCGCATGTCGGTCTGCTCCATCGCGGCACCGAGAAGCTGATCGAGTACAAGACCTATCTGCAGGCGCTGCCTTATTTCGACCGGCTCGACTATTGCTCGCCGATGTGCATGGAGCACAGCTACGTGCTCGCGGTCGAGAAGCTGCTCAATCTCGAAGTGCCGCTGCGCGCGCAATATCTGCGCGTGTTCTTCGCGGAACTGACTCGCATCAAGAACCACATGCTGAACCTGGGCAGCCATGTCATGGATGTCGGCGCGATGACGCCGAACCTGTGGATGTTCGAGCTGCGCGAAGACTGCATGAACTTCTACGAGCGGGCCTCCGGCGCGCGCATGCATGCGGCCTATCTGCGGCCGGGCGGCGTGCACCAGGACGTGCCGCTCAAGCTGCTGACGGACATTGCCGACTGGCTCGACACGCGACTTCCCCGGCTTTTCGAGGACGCGGTCAGCCTTGTCGCCGACAATCGCATCTTCAAGCAGCGCAACGTCGACATCGGCGTGGTGAGCAAGGAAGACGCGCTGAAATGGGGATTCTCGGGCCCGATGCTGCGGGGCTCCGGCATTGCCTGGGACATCCGCAAGGCACAGCCCTATGACGTCTATGACCGCATGGACTTCGATGTGCCGGTGGGCACCAATTTCGACTGCTACGACCGGTTCATGGTGCGCGTCGAAGAGGTCCGCCAGTCCGCGCGGATCATGAAGCAGTGCCTCAACGAAATGCCGGAAGGGCCTATTGCCTCGCTCGACCGCAAGGTCGTGCCGCCCAAGCGCGGCGAGATGAAGCAGTCGATGGAAGCACTCATCCACCACTTCAAGCTCTATACCGAGGGCTTCCATGTGCCGGCGGGCGAAGTCTATGTCGCGACCGAGAGCCCCAAGGGCGAATTCGGCGTCTATCTGGTGAGCGACGGGAGCAACAAGCCCTATCGCTGCAAGATCCGTCCGACGGCGTTCAGCCATCTCCAGGCCATGGACTTCATGATGAAGGGCCACATGCTGGCGGATACCACCGCCGTGCTTGGCGCGATGGATATCGTGTTTGGGGAGTGCGACCGGTGAGCGGGGCCGAAACGATCGACCGCTTGGCTATCGCGGAGGCCATGATCGCCGCGTATAATGCGCAGGATGTCGACACTTATGTGTCGTACATGACCGACGATGCCTGCGAAGCCAATTATCGCGGCGCCGTCGTGCGCGAAGGCAAGGAAGGCACGCGCACAGGGCTCGCTGCCGCGTTCGCCACCTGGCCGGAGAACAAGGCGGAAATCCGTGAGAAGCAGGCCATCGGCAATTATGTCCTCTTCCGCGAATATGTTACGCGCGGCCGTCCCGCCGACGGATCGGCCACGCCGGAGCCGTTCGAAGTGATCGCAGTCTATAGTTTCGAGGGCGATAAATGCTCTCGCGTGGAGTTCATCCGGTAATGGCCGACGCACCCCAAATCCCTGACGAGGCGGAAGTCCGCGCCCGGTGGAGCGGTTTCGCGTTCACCGATGCCAATATGGCGCGCGCCAAGGAACTGATCTCGCATTATCCCGAGGGGCGCCAGGCGAGCGCGGTCATGGGCCTGCTCGATCTCGCCCAGCGCCAGGTCGGCGCGGAGACGAACACGCAGGGCTGGCTGCCCGTGCCGGTCATCGAATATGTCGCGACGCTGCTCGATTTGCCGTACATGCGCGTCTATGAGGTCGTGACCTTCTACACCATGTACAACATGGCGCCGGTCGGCCGCTTCCATGTGCAGGTCTGCGGTACCACGCCCTGCATGCTGCGCGGCTCGGACGACATTCTCGACGCCTGCTACAAGCGCGGCATGAAGAAGGGCCAGACCACGCCGGACGGGCTCTTCACGCTCAATGAGGTCGAGTGCCTGGGCAATTGCGCTTCCGCACCCATGGTGCAGATCAACGATGACAATTACGAGGATCTGACGGCCGAGCGGCTCAATTTCATCCTCGACGAGCTGGCTGCCGGCCGCCAGCCCAAGGTGGGCACGCAGGAGCCCGGCCGCCGCAGCGTCGAGCCGGTCGGTGAGCCGACCAGCCTGGCCGCGATGGTCACGGAAAATCACGATTATCGGGGAGAGTGGTAATGGCCGAAGAAACCGCGCCGCCTGCCCCGCCCGCGTTCGTGGGGCCGCTGGAGGACAAGGACCGCATCTTCACCAACGTCTATGGCTATCAGCCGTGGACTCTGGACGCCGCGCGCAAGCGGGGCGACTGGGACGAGACGAAGAAGCTGCTGGAACTGGGCCAGGACCAGATCATCGAAATCATGAAGGCCTCGGGCCTGCGTGGCCGGGGCGGCGCGGGCTTTCCGACCGGCATGAAATGGTCGTTCATGCCCAAGGAGAGCAAGGATGGCCGTCCGAGCTTCCTGGTCATCAACGCCGACGAATCCGAACCGGGTTCGTGCAAGGACCGCGAGATCATCCGCCACGATCCGCATAAGCTGATCGAGGGCGCGCTGGTCGCCGGCTTCGCGATGCGTGCGCGCGCGGCCTATATCTATATTCGCGGCGAATATATCTATGAGGCCAAGGTGCTCGAGGCCGCCGTGCGGGAGGCCTATGAGGCCGGCCTGATCGGCAACAATGCCTGCAAGTCGGGCTACGATTTCGACGTGTTCGTGCATCGCGGTGCCGGTGCCTATATCTGCGGCGAAGAGACCGCGATGATCGAGAGCCTGGAGGGCAAGAAGGGCCAGCCGCGCCTGAAGCCGCCATTCCCGGCCGGCGCGGGCCTCTATGGCTGCCCGACCACGGTCAACAATGTCGAGAGCATCGCCGTCTCGCCGACCATCCTGCGGCGCGGCGCGGCATGGTTCGCCTCGTTCGGACGCGAGAACAACCGGGGCACCAAGCTCTTCCAGATCAGCGGCCATGTGAACCGGCCCTGCGTGGTCGAAGAGAGCATGTCGATTCCGTTCCGTGAACTGATCGAGCGCCATTGCGGCGGCATTCGCGGCGGGTGGGACAATCTGCTCGCGGTGATCCCGGGCGGCTCCTCGGTGCCGCTGGTGCCGGCGGCGGAGATCATGGACGCGCCCATGGACTTCGACGGGCTGCGCGCGCTCGGCTCGGGTCTGGGCACGGCAGCGGTCATCGTCATGGACAAGTCCACAGACATCGTCCGCGCCATCGAGCGGCTCAGCTATTTCTACAAGCATGAGAGCTGCGGCCAGTGCACCCCCTGCCGCGAGGGCACGGGCTGGATGTGGCGCGTCATGCGCCGGCTCGTCACGGGCGACGCCGAGCCGAACGAAATCGACATGCTGTTTCAAGTGACCAAGCAGGTGGAAGGACATACCATCTGCGCGTTGGGCGATGCGGCGGCATGGCCGATCCAGGGTCTCATCCGCCACTTCCGTCCAGAGATCGAGCGGCGTATCGCCGCACGCAAGGCCGGGGACACGGCCGGGATCATGGAGGCGGCAGAATGAGAGGATTGAGGAAGGCAATCGTTTTCGGCGCGCTTGCGGCGGCCGTGGGAATAAGTGGCGGTGCGAACGGCGCGGAGTCGCTCAAGCCCAAGGTGAAGGCTCCCAAGCTGGAGCCGCTGCCCAAGGAGAAGTTCGCGGAGCTGCGCGGGCAGCTTGGTGCGTGCATCGTGGCGCGCAACAATGCGATGGCGAAGAAATATCTGGAGAACAGCGATTCGCTGACCGTCGATTACAAGGCCATGGACGTCGACCCGAAGAGGGCGATGTTCATGTTCCGCATGGACGCCTGCACGAAATATAACGTGCCGCAGATGGCGCAGCCGGTGTTCATGACGCCGGGCGCCCTGCGCAACCTTCTGTTGGAAGCAACCTATCTGGAGCAGGTGAAGAGCAAGCCGCAGGTAGCGCTGGACGAGAACGGCCAGCCTATTGCCGCGCCGGCACGCCGCTTCGCCAGCACGGACGACAATCTCGCTCCGGCGGCGGCATTCGCGGCGATTGCCGACTGCGCCGTGGCGAAGGATGCGGGCCTTGCCGACGCGGTGCTGCGCACGGGCGCGGGGTTGCCCGAGGAGCGGGCCGCCGCCGTGGCGCTGGCGCCGGTAATCGGCGAATGCGTGCCGGCCGGCCAGAATGTGGAACTGACGCCCACGTCCATCCGCGCGCTCGCGGCCGAAGGGCTGTGGCAGCGCTTCGTTTTCGCTTCGGCGCAGTGAGGGGCTGACGTGCGCGCGGCAGTTCATCCCAGCTCAAGGCCGGCACGGGTCGGCGTCCGTCCCGTGACAGGGGCGGGTGGGGCGGCTGGCGCGCGCCGTATTTCTCCGTCGCGCCGCTTCATGCAGCTCGCGGCGGCTCTGGCCTGCGTGGCCCTGCTCTTGCCCGCGCCCGTGCTGGCGCAGCGCAACGACAATGATTTCACGCCGCTCGGCTCGCGCATCAAGCGCGACCGGCAGTTCCCGCTCTCCTTGCCGACGCGCTTCAGTCGCGACCAGACCAATGCGGTCAACCGCGCGCGCAGCAAGACGATGATGCACCAGTTCAGCAATTGCGTTTACAAGCGGTCCAAGGATGATGCGCTCGACCTGCTGGACAAGACCGATTTCGGCTTTGTCGCCTTCGAGCAGATCAAGCTCTCGACCGACCGGGCGCTCAAGATCTACGGTTTTAGCGATTGCCTCTCTCGCGTCGCGAGCGCCAACAACAGCGGCGTGGCGCTGCGCTTCAATGCCAGCGCGCTGCGCCAGTGGCTGGTGCAGGAAGCCTATTTCGATCATTACGCCGATGGGCCGGGCTGGGTGAAGCCGGGCAATGTGGTGAAGGCACGCAGCTACGTGCTTTCGGCGGAGAATCCCGCCGTTCATGGCGCCATGGACTTCGCCGACTGCACCGTGGCGGCCGATCCCTACAGCGCCGACTTCTTCTTCCGCACGCCGGCCGGCGCAGCGGACGAGAAGAAGGCGCTGCAAGGTCTGATGCCCGTCCTCGGCCCTTGTCTGCCGGCCGGCCAGCAGATCGAGGTTACACCGCAGACGCTGCGGATATGGCTGGGCGAGGCGCTGTGGTATGCGGCGCGGAACAGTGCACCGGCCGATCCTGATTTTTCCGAGGTTGCTCCCTGATGCCTAAACTGACCGTAGATGGTATTGAAGTCGAGGTGCCCGCCGGGGCGACCGTGCTCCAGGCCTGTGAGGCCGCGGGCAAGGAAATCCCGCGCTTCTGCTATCATGAGCGCCTCTCCATCGCTGGCAATTGCCGCATGTGCCTCGTCGAGGTGAAGCCCGGGCCGCCCAAGCCGCAGGCGAGCTGCGCGCTGCCCGCGGCCGACAATCAGGAGGTCTTCACCAGCAGCGAGATGGTGAAGAAGGCCCGTGAGGGCGTGATGGAGTTCCTACTCATCAATCACCCGCTCGACTGCCCGATCTGCGATCAGGGCGGCGAGTGCGACCTGCAGGACCAGGCCGTGGCTTATGGGCGCGGCAACAGCCGGTTCCACGAGAACAAGCGGGCCGTCACCGAGAAATATATGGGGCCGATCGTCAAGACGATCATGACCCGCTGCATCCAGTGCACTCGCTGCGTGCGGTTTGCCGAGGAAGTGGCCGGCGTGCCGGAGATCGGCGCGATCTATCGCGGCGAGAACATGCAGATCACCACCTATCTGGAGCAGGCCGCCAAGAGCGAGCTGTCCGGCAATGTAGTCGACCTCTGCCCGGTCGGCGCGCTCACCTCGCGGCCTTATGCATTCGAAGCGCGGCCCTGGGAGCTGAAGAAGACGCTCGGCATCGACGTGACCGACGCGGTTGGCACCAACATCCGCATCGACAGCCGGGGCCGGCAGGTGCTGCGCGTTGTGCCGCGCGTCAATGACGACGTGAACGAGGAGTGGGCGAGCGACAAGACCCGCCATGTGGTGGACGGCCTTGTGCGCAAGCGGCTCGACCGCCCTTATGTTCGCAAGGATGGCAAGCTGGTCCCGGCAAGCTGGGACGAGGCGTTCGCCGCCATTGCCACTGTTGCTAAGGGCGCGAAGGGTTCGGTTGCCGCGATTGCCGGCGATCAGCTCGACTGCGAGACCATGTTTGCCGCACGCGAACTGGTGCGCGCGCTTGGCGGGACCATGCTGGAAGGCCGGCAGACGGGGCTGGACTATGATGTCTCCAGCCTGGCGGCGGTGAATTTCAACACCACGATCGCAGGGCTTGAGACCGCGGATGTGATCCTGCTGGTCGGCACCAACCTGCGCTGGGAAGCGCCGCTCATCAACACGCGCGTGCAGAAGGCGGTGCGCAAGGGCGGGGCGAAGGTGTTCGCCATCGGACCCGAGGTGGATCTTAGTTACAAGACGCGCTGGCTCGGCAACGATGCGGGTCTCGTCGCCAATCTGCCCGCCGATGTGGCGGAGGCGCTCAGGGGCGCGCAGCGTCCCGCGATGATCCTGGGCGGCGGCGCGCTGGCGGTGCCTGGTGTCCATGGCGCGGCGCTCGCCGCTGCCGAGGCGCTTGGCCTGATCCGCGCGGACTGGAACGGCTTCAACGTGGTGCATATGGCCGCCGCGCGCATGGGCGGGCTGATGCTCGGCTTCGCGACGCCCGGCGGCGTCAACGCCATTGCCGATGCGGCACCGGCGCTGCTCTTCCTGATGGGCGCGGACGATGTGCCGTTCGAGAAGTTCGACAAGAGCCTCAAGGTCTATGTCGGCCATCATGGCGACAAGGGCGCTCATGCCGCGGATGTGGTGCTGCCGGGCGCCGCCTATACGGAGAAAGCCGGCACCTATGTGAACACCGAAGGGCGTGTGCAGCGCGGCGACAAGGCCGTGTTCGCGCCCGGCGATGCGCGTGAGGACTGGACGATCCTGCGCGCGCTCTCGGACGTGCTCGGCACGCCGCTGCCGTTCGACAGCTTCGCGGGCCTGCGCGCGGCGATGATCGCTGCCGTGCCGGCGCTGGGCGAGGAGGGGCTGGTCGATTATGGCTGGTCCGCGCCGCGCCTTGCCGCTGCGCCGTCCGGGCCGCTGGCTTATCCGATCAAGGACTTCTATCTCACCAACGCCGTCTGCCGCGCCAGCCCGACGATGCAGCGCTGCTCGGCCGAACTCCTTCATGGCGCTGAATTTGCGGAGGCCGCCGAGTGACTGCCTGGTTCCAATCCTATCTCGGTATCGGCTGGGGCTGGTTCATCTCGAACCTCATCCTCGTCTTGCTGATCGCGCTGCCGCTGATGCTCGCGGTCGCGATGATCATCTATGCCGACCGCAAGATCTGGGCCGCCATGGCGCTGCGCCGGGGCCCCAACGTGGTGGGCCCCTTCGGTCTGCTCCAGAGCTTCGCGGACGGTCTCAAGGTCTTCCTCCAGGAGACGATCATCCCGAGCGCGGCCAATAAGGGCCTGTTCATTCTGGCGCCGATCATCACTTTCACGGTGGCGCTGCTCGCCTGGGCGGTGATCCCGTTCGACGCGGGGATGGTGTTGGCCGACATCAATGTAGGCCTGCTTTACATTCTCGCGGTCAGTTCGCTCGGCGTCTATGGCGTCATGCTGGCGGGCTGGGCGTCCAACTCCAAATATCCCTTCTATTCGGCCATTCGCGCCAGCGCGCAGATGATCTCCTATGAAGTCTCCATCGGCTTCGTGCTCATCAGTGTGGTCCTCTGGTCGGGCAGCTTCAATCTCTCGGCCATCATCGCGAGCCAGCAGGGCTATTACGGCCTGCTGAACGGTCATGGCTTCAATCTGCTGCTCTTCCCGATGGCGGTGGTGTTCTTCATCTCTTCCATGGCGGAAACGGCACGCACGCCCTTCGACCTCACCGAGGCGGAATCGGAGCTGGTGGCGGGCTACCAGACCGAATATTCGTCCATGTCGTTCGCGCTCTACTGGCTTGGCGAATATGCCAACGTCATCCTGATGTGCACGCTCAACGCCATCCTGTTCTGGGGCGGATGGCTGCCGCCGCTGGATATCAGCTGGCTCTATCTGCCCTATGGCCTCAATATCCTGTGGCTGCTGGCCAAGACGCTGTTCTTCTTCTTCGTGTTCAGCTGGGTGAAGGCCACCGTCCCGCGCTATCGCTACGATCAGCTGATGCGCCTGGGCTGGAAGGTGTTCCTGCCGCTATCGCTGTTCTTCGTGTTCCTCGTGTCCGGGTTCCTGATGCTGACCCGCTATGGAGTGGCCTCGTGATTGCCTATTGGGTCAAAAGCTTCACGCTCTGGGAGTTTCTGAAGGCGCACTGGCTGACCTTGAAGTATTTCTTCAAGCCCAAGGCGACCATCAACTATCCCTATGAGAAGAACCCCATCTCGCCGCGGTTCCGGGGCGAGCATGCACTGCGCCGCTACCCCAATGGCGAAGAACGCTGCATCGCGTGCAAGCTGTGCGAGGCGGTCTGCCCGGCGCAGGCCATCACCATCGAGGCGCAGCCGCGCGACGATGGCTCGCGCCGCACCACGCGCTACGACATCGACATGACCAAGTGCATCTATTGCGGCTTCTGCCAGGAAGCCTGCCCGGTGGATGCTGTGGTCGAAGGGCCCAATTTCGAATTCGCGACCGAAACGCGCGAGGAGCTTATCTATGACAAGGCGAAGCTGCTCGCCAATGGCGACAAGTGGGAGCGGGCAATCGCGGCGAACCTTGCCGCCGATGCGCCCTATCGCTAAGCGCAGGCTCGCACCGAGGGGGACAAGCATCCTGTGATTCACGTTATCGCCTTCTATCTGTTCGCATCGATCGCCGTGGCCTCGGCCGCGATGGTGATCTTCGCGCGCAATCCGGTGCACAGCGTGCTCTGGCTGATCCTCGCCTTCTTCAATGCGGCGGGACTCATGGTGCTGCTCTCGGCCGAGTTCCTCGCGATGCTGCTGGTCATCGTCTATGTCGGCGCGGTCGCTGTGTTGTTCCTCTTCGTGGTGATGATGCTGGACATCGATTTCGCGGAGCTGCGGGCTGGTTTCGTCGCCAATTTTCCGCTCGGCGGGCTGGTGGCGCTTATCCTGTTCATCGAGCTGGTGGCGGGCGTGGGCGCCTGGCAGGCAGGCCTGCTGGTGGATGCGCCGCTCGCGGCGCCGATCCCCGGCGAGACGCCGAATATCGAGGCGATCGGCCATCTCCTCTACACGCGCTACATCTTCCTGTTCGAGATGGCGGGCCTCATTCTGCTCGTAGCCATGATCGGCGCCATCGTACTGACGCATCGCGCCCGCGGCGGCGTGCGCGCCCAGAAAGTCGCCCGGCAGAACCGCCGCCGGCCGCAGGACGCGGTTCGCAACGTCAATCAGCCCGTGGGGCAGGGGGTGGAGCTGTGAGCATTCGCCTTTCCGCCACGCCCGCGCGGGCTCCGATCCACGGAGGCGCGGCATGATCGGCCTGGGTCATTATCTCGTCGTCGGCGCGGTGCTGTTCGTGCTGGGCGTGCTCGGCATTTTCATCAATCGCAAGAACGTCATCATCATCCTGATGGCCATCGAGCTGATCCTGCTCAGCGTGAACATCAACCTCGTCGCCTTCAGTGCCTATCTGGGCGATCTGGTGGGGCAGGTCTTTGCCATGTTCGTGCTGACCGTCGCGGCGGGCGAGGCGGCCATCGGCCTCGCCATCCTTGTCATCTATTTCCGTGCGCGCGGCACCATCGCCGTCGACGACGTCAACCGGATGAAGGGCTGAGCACGGCATCATGATCTCCATTATCGTCTTTGGGCCGCTGCTTGCCGCCATCATCGCGGGGCTGGGCAATCGCGCCATCGGCAATGTGCCGGCCAAGGTCGTCACCACGGGCGCGCTGTTTCTCTCCTGCGCGCTCTCCTGGCCGATCTTCATCTCCTATCTGGCCGGCGCTGCCGAGCCGACCGTGGTGCCGGTGCTGCACTGGATGAGCTCCGGCTCGTTCAGCGTCGAGTGGGCGCTGCGCCTGGATGCACTCACGGCCACCATGCTGGTTGTCGTCACCAGCGTCTCGGCGCTCGTCCACCTCTATAGCTGGGGCTATATGGACGAGGATCCGGATCAGCCGCGCTTCTTCGCCTATCTCTCGCTCTTCACCTTCGCCATGCTCATGCTGGTGACGGCGAACGACCTGCTCCAGCTCTTCTTCGGCTGGGAAGGCGTGGGCCTCGCGTCCTATCTGCTGATCGGCTTCTGGTTCCGTAAACCTTCGGCCTGCGCGGCCGCGATCAAGGCGTTCGTGGTCAATCGCGTTGGCGATCTGGGCTTCATGCTCGGCATCTTCGCCACCTATCTGGTGTTCGATACGACCAACATTCCCGAAATCCTCGCCGCGGCGCCGGCCATGGCAGGCTCAACCATCGGCTTCCTCGGGGCTCGCTTCGAGACGATGACGGTCATCTGCCTGCTGTTGTTCCTGGGCGCGATGGGCAAGTCCGCGCAACTCGGCCTCCACACCTGGCTGCCGGACGCGATGGAAGGCCCGACCCCGGTGTCCGCGCTGATCCACGCCGCCACCATGGTGACGGCCGGCGTGTTCATGGTCTGCCGTCTCTCGCCGATGTTCGAAGTGAGCGCTGTCGCGATGTCGGTCGTGACCATCGTGGGTGCCGCCACCTGCCTCTTCGCCGCCACCATCGGCACGGTGCAGAACGACATCAAGCGCGTCATCGCCTATTCGACCTGCTCGCAGCTGGGCTACATGTTCTTCGCGGCGGGCGTAGGTGCCTATGGCGCGGCGATGTTCCACCTGCTCACGCATGCCTTCTTCAAGGCGCTCCTGTTCCTGGGCGCCGGCGCAGTCATCCACGCCATGCACCACGAGCAGGACATGCGCTATTATGGCGGCCTGCGGAAGAAGATCCCGATCACCTTCTGGACGATGATGGCCGGCACGCTCGCCATCACCGGTGTGGGCATTCCGGGGACCGAGATCGGCTTTGCCGGCTTCTTCTCCAAGGATGCGATCCTGGAGAGCGCCTATGCGGCCGGCGGTCATGGCACGGGCGCCTTCTGGGTCGGCGTGTTCGCGGCGCTGCTGACGAGCTTCTACTCGTGGCGCCTGATGTTCCTCACCTTCTGGGGCAAGCCGCGCTGGGCGGGCAGCGAGCATATCCAGCACGCGGTGCACGACGCACATGGCCACGGTCATGACGCGCATGGGCACGACAATCCGCCCGCGCAGGAAGATGCCGGCCATGCCGACAGCGCCTCGCATGCCCATGCCTCGGCTCCGGTCGAGGGTACGGCGGGCTATGTGCCGCATGAGAGCCCGTGGGTCATGCTGGTGCCGCTGCTGCTGCTCGGCCTGGGCGCGATGGCGGGCGGCTATGCCTTCTATCATGCGTTCGTGGGTCCGGAGGAGGGTGCGCGCTTCTGGCAGGCCAGCACGCTCTTCTTCAACGCGCACCTCATGGAAGAGGCACATCATGTGCCGCTGTTCGTGAAGCTTGCGCCCGCCGTGGTGATGCTGATCGGCCTTTTCATCGCGTGGATGGCCTATATCCGCCACACAGACTGGCCGGCCCGCTTCGTGAGCCACTTCTACCTGCTCTACGATTTCCTGCTGCATAAGTGGTATATCGACGAGCTGTACGACCTCATCTTCGTGCGTCCTGCCTTCTGGTTCGGCCGGCTCTTCTGGAAGGGCGGCGACCAGGGCCTCATCGACCGCTTCGGGCCCAATGGCGCGGCGGCGGCGGTCGTGGCGGGCGGCAAGGTTACGCGCCGGCTGCAATCCGGCTATCTCTATTCCTATGCGCTGGTGATGCTGATTGGCCTCGCCGCGGCGGCAACCTGGGCGATCATGCCGAAATGACCGAGCTTGGCTTTCCTATCCTGACGCTGATGCTCGCCGTGCCCATGGCCGGCGCCATCGCCTGTCTCTACGCTTCCGCCCAGCAGGCCCGCTGGATCGCGCTCGCCGCGACCTTGGTGGATCTCGTGCTCGGCATCGTGCTGTGGGCGGCCTTTGACCAAAGCGCCGGCGCACCGGAGTGGCAGTTCACCGAATATGCGCCGCTCTTCGGTCGTTTCGCCTGGGCTCTGGGCATCGACGGCATCGCGCTGATGCTCATCGTGCTCACGGTCTTCCTGATGCCCATCTGCATCGCAGCGAGCTGGGAGGCGATCCAGAAGCGGGTGGGCCAGTATATGGCGGCCTTCCTGTTCATGGAGGTACTGATGGTCGGCGTCTTCTCGGCGCAGGACCTCTTCCTTTTCTACATCTTCTTCGAGGCGTGCCTCATCCCGATGTATCTCATCATCGGCGTATGGGGCGGCGTGGACCGGGTCTATGCCAGCTACAAGTTCTTCCTCTACACGCTGCTCGGCTCGGTGCTGATGCTGCTGGCGATGCTGTGGATGGTGCACGATGCGGGCACCACCAGCATCCCGGTGCTCATGGCCTATGATTTCCCGGCCTCGGCGCAGACCTGGCTGTGGCTCGCCTTCTTCGCCAGCTTCGCGGTCAAGGTGCCGATGTGGCCGGTGCACACCTGGCTGCCGGATGCGCACGTGCAGGCGCCCACGGCCGGTTCGGTCATCCTGGCGGGCGTGCTGCTCAAGATGGGTGGCTATGGCTTCATCCGCTTCTCGCTGCCGATGTTCCCGGAAGCGAGCGCGCAGTTCGCCTGGCTCGTCTTCGCGCTCTCGATGGTCGCGGTGGTCTACACGAGCCTCGTCGCGCTGGTGCAGAACGACATGAAGAAGCTCA
>DASRXY010000354.1:0-6930 GCA_035654035.1 Sphingobium sp.
GTCCAGTCGGTCATGCGGTCGATCCAGATGACGAGACCGCCCGTGGAGAGGCCGCCCAGATGATTATAGCGCTCCATCAGCACCACGTCCGCGCCCGCTTTCGCCGCCGCCCACGCAGCCGCCGTACCGGCGGGGCCGCCGCCCACCACCAGCACCTGACAGCGATGATAGACGGGCACATCCCGGGCGGCTTCCGCCACGGTGCCGGCGCCGTTGCGCGGCGGAAGCTGCCGCCGATCGGTCTCGAACAGGTCCGATCCAAGGAACCTGTCCTCGCTCCGCCTCACTTCGCGCACGCGAGGTAAATCGCCCGGCGCGTCCTTTTGCGGCATGTCCTTTTCCTGCGTCATCCTGTCCTGTTCTCCACCGGGCGTTGCGAATCCGGTTGTATGTCGGCGCGAAACCCATAGCATCCGAACGAATCGATGTGTGCGCCAATGCAGTAGCCAAATAGGGCCGCGCGCTGGTAACGTCGACCGCCGCCTGCTGTCAGGGCGGCACGGGAGAGGGAGAACAGGACGTGGTCGCAACCAGAGCGCCTCGCACGGTCGATCTGGCCGGGCTGATCGACGGGCGCAAGCTCACCGGTTTTAACTATCTGCTGATCGCCCTCTCCACGCTCGTCACACTGTTCGACGGGCTCGACATGATGATGATGTCGTTCACCGCGCCCTACATGCAGGACGAGCTGAGCCTCACCGACACGCAGATCAGCCTCGCTTTCTCTGCAGGTACGGCCGGTATGGTCGTGGGCGGCCTCATCTTCACTTATGTGGGCGACCGGATCGGCCGGCGGCCCACCATCATCTTCTGTACTCTCGCCTTCGGTCTGCTGACCTTCCTCACCGGATTCGCGCCCAACTACGAAGTGCTCTTCACGCTGCGCTTCCTGGACGGGCTCGCGATCGGCGGCGCGCTGCCGCTGGCCTGGGCGCTCAACGTGGAGTTCGTCCCCCGGCCGATGCGCGCCACCGTAGTCGCCTTCATCATGATGGGCTTCAGCTTCGGCAGCGCGGCGGCGGCTCCGCTCACCAACCTGATCGCGCCGCTGCACGGCTGGGAAGGCGTCTATATCGCAGGCGGCATCGGCACGGTGCTGTGTGCCATCGCCATTGCCCTCCTGCTACCGGAATCGCCGCGTTTCCTGGTCGCCAAGGGCCTGAAGCCGGAGCTGGTTGCCAGCACGCTCAAGCGGCTCGATCCCACGCTCGACGTGCAGGCGGACGACCATTTCATTCTTCCCGACGAGGTCCAGCGCAAGGAGAATGTGCCCGCGCTCAAGGTGTTGCGCGAACTCTTCGAGGGCCGGCTTCGCTTCCTCACGCCGATCATCTGGATCGGCTATGGCGCCAGCGCGCTCGGCATCTTCTTCAAGTCCGCCTTCGGGCCTATCGTGCTCGAGCGCATGGATATCGCCCGCGCCACCGCCGCCAATGTTTCGGCGCTCGCGGGCGTGCTGGGTGCCATCGCCGGCGTCATCATCATGCGGCTGTGCATGCGCCACGGCCTGCTGGTCGCCGCCTTCACCACCTTCGCCATCGTCCCCATGGCGGTCTCGGTAGGCATGGAGTGGATCGACGGGCCCATGCTGCTGCCGGTCATCGTGGTGCAGAGCATGCTGGTGGGCGGCTGCCACGCCGCGATCATCAGCCAACTCGCCCTCTATTATCCAAGCGCCATCCGCGCCAGCGCGGGGGGCTATGCCTCTGCAATCGGCAAGATGGGGGGCGTGGTGGGCCCGGTCATCGGCGCCCTCATCCTGGAGAGCGGCGTCCCGGCCGTGCGCACCTACGCCATCGCCGCCATCTGCCCGGCCATCCTCGGTGTTTCCATCCTCCTGATCCGCGTGCTCACGCGCCGGCCGGAGGCGGAGCCCCAGCCGCGCGGAGTCGTTGCGCCAGCCGAGTGAGCGCGTGGCGCACGGACGCGGATCCACGAACGGAAATGGACGCGATCAGCCCATTGACCGGGCCGAACCGGCTGCGTATAGCGCCCCGACCGATCGCCCCGGAGGCGATCGCCCCGATCCAATCGCGGTCCACGGGGCGGAGTAGCTCAGCTGGTTAGAGCAGCGGAATCATAATCCGCGTGTCGGGGGTTCGAGTCCCTCCTCCGCTACCATCCCACACAGCAGGTATAGCCAGTCCGGCAGCATTCGCAGCGTTGCGAGGTATCGCCGTCTCTGGCAAGCCAGAGCACACCAGTTCAGGAGTGTTCGCCATGTCTCATTTCGACTGCCTCATCGTCGGCGGCGGCCATGCCGGTGCGCAGGCGGCGATCTTGCTGAGGCAGCTCGGTTTTGCGGGCACGGTGGGACTGGTTGGCGCGGAGCCGGTGCTCCCCTATGAGCGTCCGCCGCTTTCCAAGGATTATCTCGCCGGCGAAAAACCCTTCGAACGGCTCCTGCTGCGTCCCCAGCGCTTCTGGGAGGAGCGCGGCATTCAGCTCATGCTCGGCCAGCGTGTGGGCATGATCGATCCGGCCCAGCATGCGGTGCAGGTAACGGGAGGCCGGGCCATCAGCTATGACAAGCTCATCTGGGCGGGCGGCGGGGCGGCGCGGCCCCTCTCCTGCCCCGGTGCGGCCGCGGGCGGCATCCACACCATCCGCACGCGCGCCGATGCTGATGCCCTCGCCGCACGGCTGCCCACCGCCGCGCGTTTTGTGGTGATCGGCGGCGGCTATATCGGCCTGGAAGTGGCCGCCGTGCTCATCAAGCTGGGCAAGCAGGTGACGCTGGTGGAGGCGCAGGACCGGCTGCTCTCGCGCACCGCCGGCGCGGACCTGGCCGCCTTCTTTGCCGCGCAGCACCGGGCCCATGGCGTGGACCTGCGCCTGGGCGCGGCGGTGGAGGCCATCGAGACACAGGGGGATCGCGCCACGGGTGTGCGGCTCGCCACGGGCGAAGTGCTTCCGGCAGACGCCATTGTCGTCGGCATCGGCATCGTCCCCAATGTCGCGCCGCTGCTGCTGGCCGGCGCCATGGGCGGCGACGGCGTGGATGTGGACGCCTATTGTCAGACCACGCTGGAAGACATCTATGCGATCGGCGACTGCGCGGCGCACGAGAACCGCTTTGCCGGCGGCCAGCGCATTCGGCTCGAATCCGTACAGAACGCCAACGATCAGGCCCGCACCGCCGTGCAGCACATCATCGGCGACCCGGCGCCCTATGAGGCCGTGCCGTGGTTCTGGTCGAACCAATATGACCTGCGCTTGCAGACCGTGGGCCTCTCCATCGGCCACGACCAGGCGGTGGTGCGCGGCGATCCTGCGAGCGCCAGCCTTTCCGTCGTCTATCTGCGCGAGGGCCGCGTGATCGCGCTCGACTGCGTCGACCAGACCAAGGACTATGTGCAGGGTCGCGCCCATGTGCTCGCCGGCAGCAAGCTTGACCTCGCCCAGCTCGCTGACCCCGCCGTACCGCTGAAGGAAGTGGGGCAGGCGTGAGCAGATCACTGATCGACATTCGTCCAGACGGAGCGGCCCGCTCTCCGATACCCCCAAGGGTCCGGCGAAACTGAACGGAGATGCTCGACGAGGTTCCCGCCCAAGTCTGGATCCTCGTTGCGATTACGGCCGTCGCCTACACGCCGGCCCGCTATGTTTTACGACATGTAGCTCATGCCCCCTCGAAGCGGGATATCACCCAGCTTCCTGAAGATCTGGATTGGCGCACCAACGGCCGGCTCATACGGAACGGCGCACTTCTCATCGGCCTCGCGGCACTCGCGCGCCTTAGACATGCGGCCGCGTAGCCCAGCTATTCTCACCTATCGCGGAACGGCCTATGCCATGGTCGGAGACACGGCACGCGCCAATCAGAATTTTGACGCCACCCGTGCCCTCAACCCGATGGAGCCCGCGCTCCAATGGAGCCGGATGATTCTCGCCTCGCACGGTCGGTCCGAGGGGCTGGAATAACCTCGAACGAATGATGGGTTCTTTGCCGCGCGCCCCTACATCTCGCCCCGCGCGCGACGGATGGCGTACCATTTCGCGACATTGGCCTGATGCTCGGCATAGCTGTCCGCGAAGATATGGCCGCCCTTGCCGTCCGCCACGAAATAGAGCGCGTGCGATTGGGCGGGGTGCAGCACCGCCTCGATGGAAGCACGGCCGGGATTGGCGATGGGGCCCTTGGGCAGGCCGGCCATGGCATAAGTGTTGTAATCGTTCCGGGCGCGGATTTCGGACTGGAGAATGCGCCGGCCAAGCGGCTTGCCCTTGGTGATGGGGTAGATGATCGTGGGGTCGGCCTGGAGCGGCATGCCGAGGCGCAGGCGGTTGGCGTAGACGGCCGCGACGGTGGGGCGCTCGGCCGCTACCGCCGTCTCCTTCTCGACGATGCTGGCGAGCGTGATGGCCTCGTGGATGGTTTTGACGGGTGCGGCAGGATCGCGCTGCGGCCAGCTTTGCTCAATGAAACGGGTCATTGCCGCCTGCATGCGGGCGAGCACGGCGGCGCGGGACTCGCCACGCTCATAGCCGTAGCTGTCGGGAAGCACCGATCCTTCCTCGGGAACCGCCACCTCGCCGGTCAGGTCCGGATTGGCCATCAGCCGCTCCTGCACCAGGATGGACGGCATGCCCTCGGGAATGGTGATGAGCAGCGGAATGGTCTTGCCGCTTTGCAGGATGGCGAGAATCTCCGCCGCGCTGGCAGCCTTGGGCAGGCGATAGTCGCCGGCCTTGATAACACCATCCCCGCCCAGCAGCCGCGCGCCGATGAGGAAGAGGTCGGCCGAGCGGATGGCGCCGGCCT
The DNA here is from genome assembly GCA_035654035.1 of Sphingobium sp. GTDB lineage: Bacteria > Pseudomonadota > Alphaproteobacteria > Sphingomonadales > Sphingomonadaceae > Sphingobium. Next base: position 4,766 of record DASRXY010000354.1, read on the forward strand.
CATCCAGCCGCTCCGCCATCGTGCGGAGCGAGGCGCCCTGCGGCACCGTGATCGTGGTCGGCTCAGGGAGCGGCCCGGCCCCGCGCCAGCCCTGGACAAGATAGACCGCGCCGAACAGCGCGGCCCCGAGGAACAGCAGAATGAAGAGGCAGCCGATACGCCGCATGGCTCAGCGCCGTCCCGCGCCCGCCGGGCCTCGCAAGCACCGGAGGCCCCCGACGAAACCCCTTGCGGCGGAAACGAGGTGGGCGCCGCGAGTCATGCCGGGCACTGCCCTCAGAGTGCCTTCATCACCAGGCTGGCATTGGTGCCGCCGAAGCCGAAGGAGTTGTTGAGCACCGCCTTCACCTTGCGCGCCTTGGCCGTGTGCGGAACGAGGTCCACACCCGCGCAATTCTCGCTCGGATTGTCGAGATTGAGCGTCGGCGGCACGATCTGGTCGCGCATCGCGAGGATGCAGAAGATCGATTCGACCGCGCCCGCGCCGCCTAGCAAGTGACCGATGGCCGATTTGGTGGAGGACATGGAGAGCGTGCCGATGGCATCGCCGAACAGGCGGCGCACCGCTCCCAGTTCCAGCTCGTCCCCAAGCGGAGTCGAGGTGCCGTGGGCATTGATATAGTCGATGTCGGAAAGCGCGAGGCCGGCCTTGCGCATCGCCATCTGCATCGAGCGATAGGCGCCCGAGCCTTCCGGATGCGGCGCGGTCACATGATAGGCGTCGCCCGAGAGGCCGTAGCCGATGACTTCGGCATAGATCTTGGCGCCGCGCGCCTTGGCCCGCTCATACTCCTCCAGCACGACCACGCCGGCGCCCTCACCCATGACAAAGCCGTCGCGGTCCACGTCATAGGGACGGCTGGCGCGCCAGGGCTCGTCGCGGAAGCTGGTGGACAGGGCGCGGGCCTGACCGAAACCTGCGATGCCGATAGGGCAGATGGCGCTTTCCGCGCCGCCCGCCAGCATCACGTCGGCATCGTCCATCGCGATCATCCGCGCGGCGTCGCCAATGCTGTGCGCGCCGGTCGAGCAGGCGGTCACTACCGCATGATTAGGGCCCATCAGGCCATATTTGATAGAGACCTGACCGGAAATCAGGTTGATGAGGCGGCCGTGGACGAAATGCGGCGAGACGCGCTTGGGGCCCTTGTGCTCGAGCACCAGCGACTCGCTCTCGATCCCCGGCAGGCCGCCGATGCCCGAGCCGATGGAACAGCCGGCGCGCAGCCGCTCTTCCTCGCTCATGTCGGTGAGACCGGCATCCTCGATGGCCTGGCCGGCCGCGTCGATGCCATAAACGATGAACGGATCGACCTGGCGCTGCACCTTGTGGTCCACGCGCTTGTCCGGATCGAAGCCATATTCATGGTCTTTGGGTTTCACTTCGCAGGCGTAGTTGGTCTGGAAGTCGGTCGCGTCGAACCTGGTGATCGTCCCCGCACCCGATTTGGCGGCCAGAATGTTCGCCCAGCTCGTCTCGACATCGCCACCCAGCGGCGACACCATGCCCAGACCCGTCACGACGACACGACGCATGTGATTCTCCTTAATACTTCCAGTCGCTTGCGCCGGCGGCCTCTTTGCGCCGCCTTGCGACTTGAACAGCGAAGCGGCCCTCGGGCGGCGGGAAAACCCGCGAGCCGGAGAGCCGCGTCCTGCTAGGTGCCTATGACCAGCCGCCTCATCAGGACCGCAATCCGGCCCGGGCGGCTGAAGTCCCGCCCCTTACTGCTTGCCTTCGATATAATCGATCGCGTCCTTGACGGTTGCGATCTTCTCGGCGGCATCATCGGGAATCTCGACGCCGAACTCTTCCTCGAAGGCCATGACCAGCTCGACGATATCGAGGCTGTCGGCGCCCAGATCGTCGATGAAGCTGGCATCCTCGGTGACCTTGTCGGCCTCGACGCCAAGATGCTCAACGACGATCTTCTTCACGCGGTCCGCGGTCTCACTCATGCTCGATCCCTTGTTATGATGTGAACTGTCAAAAAACTCGGCTCTTGCCCTAGTGCGATGGGAACAGCGGCGCAAGAGGCAAGCGGCCTTCACGGCGGCGCCTTGCTCGCAGGCCGCCGCGCCTCAGATCATCGCCATGCCGCCGTTGACGTGCAGCGTCTGCCCGGTGACATAGCCTGCCTCGCGGCTCGCCAGATAAACGACCG
>DASRXY010000355.1:0-11744 GCA_035654035.1 Sphingobium sp.
ACGTGCGGCCTATCATCGCGGCGCGCACTGGCAAGAGCGGGTGGCCATGGCCCAGTGGTGGAGCGACTATCTGGACACGCTTCGCAAGGGCGCGGAAATCGTACCATTTTCGGGAAAGCGGGCCGGTTAATCGCGAACATCCGTTGCTCGCTCGCCTTGGGCGGTGGAGTAATGCGCGCCAAGCCTCTGGCACCAATGATCCATTCGCCCTGCACGCGAGAGCGTGGCAACGCTGCACAGGCGGTCGAAACTTTACTTGCGCTTGTTCGATTTTCGTTTCTGTTTGGATTCCTTCCCAGAGGTCGCTTTACCAAACTCTTTTTCAAATTCTTCTTTGGTCAAAATTTTAGTCTTATTTGTTTTATGATCCCAGTTTTCCCGCTCATCCCTGCACCGTTCCGTGAACGCCGCGCCCGCTGCTTTAGCCTTTTCCTCTCCCTTTCTGGGCTTTCGGCGCTTAGGCGCATTCCAAGTAAACCAGCCCGATTCTGCGCCGATGACAGTATTCCCCCCGAGGAAGTTGCCTTTTCCCATATTGAATCGATCCACTTAGACAAACCTGTTGTTAGATTTGCCGGACGACGGTGAAAAATACCTTTCTGCGGGCTGAACCAGCCTTCGCGCATTTCGCGAATCCAGCTCAGCAAACACGATCTCTGCGCGGACAAGACCGGGGGTAGTTTCAATGTCGAGCGCGACGGAATGGGAAACCGGCGCGCAAGCCATGAGCCATCGCTAACACAGAATTTTGCTTTAGGCGGACGGCAGCGTGGGAAGGTCATCGTGCGCGCGGCGCGTGGCTTTGGATACGGGGCTGGTGACAGGCTTGGCGCGGACAGGTTAGGCGGCTACAGCGGCAGCGCTTGGCATCGTGCGAGACTCCGGCGGGCGAATTATCGGCAAGCGCTGCGGGACAAGCCGGAACATCGGCGCAAAGGCGAAGCAGAAGCATGATTGACGAAGTGCGCGCGCTCTGGCGGCGATGGTGCGATCATGGCGGGGACTTCCCACCCGAATGCCGGGGCATGACCTGTGGCGCGCTGACCCGCACCGGCACGTTCTGCAAACGGCGCGACCTGTATCGGTCCGGGCGCTGCAAGCTCCATGGCGGTCTTTCCACCGGGCCGCGAACAGCCAAGGGCAAGCGGCGCTCTGCCAGCAACGGACACAAACCCCATGAGAGGGTGAAGAACGCTAATGATTTAGGAAAATCTCGCTTCCCCACTGTGCGCCGGCTCGGAGGCTGACAATGGGCGGATGGGGGTCCGGGCGATGCGCCGGCAGGCCCACGGCCGATTCCTCTCTACGCATTGATTTGGCGTGGATGCTCCGCACAGGCCACGCCAAGGAAGGTTCGTGGCGTAGCGGCACCGTGCATTGGAATTGTGGCGGTAAGCCATCCGGTTCCATCAGCTACCAGGCAATCATGGATAGGCCGGGCAAGGAGCGGCTGGAATTATCCTACACGCGCGGCCACGGCGATGATCGGGAGCAAGTCCACCAGACGGTTCGCCTGTGCCATACGGTGCCCCATTATGGCGGCAAGCGATGGTGGTTGATCTGTCCCTTTAGGGGCATTCGTGTCGCCAAACTCTACCTGCCGCCGGGTGGCGACCGCTTCGCGTCCCGACAGGCATGGCGTCTGGCTTATCGTATCCAGCGTGTCGCGAGGCACGATCGCGCCAGCGAGCGACTGTTTCGTTTCCAGCGCAAACTGGGGGGCGAAATGGGTCTGGGCGCTTTCCCGCAACGCCCCAAGGGCATGTGGCAGCGGACATGGGAGCGGCACCTTGAACGCTATTGGGAGTTGGAGGAAGCTGCCGACGCAGAACTGTCCGTTGCGCTGGCTAGGATACTGGGCCGATGCAGATAACCATCAAGATCCCAGTCGGGCGAATCGCGCCTAGCGCCCACTTTTGGGGGTATGAATGGGGGTATGTTGAACAACCTCTTATCACAAAACCACGTAATACAGCCATTTTATGGATGTTTCGCGGTTCCCCTCACCTCCGCGGGCATATCGCTCGGTAGGCCGGCGGCACCGGCCTGCTGGATCACGACGCCGTAAACCGCGCCGGTGCGATGCAGGCCATGGAGAGCGAGCCCATTGCGTAGCCACGCACCAGCCGCTCGGCGACCGTTCCCTCCGCCGCCACCAAGCCGGCAAGGTAGAGCAGCGGCATGGAGTAACCCGGCGTCGGCACGGGCAGCGGATCATCGGGATGCTCCGTCAGCCTGAAGATGGCTCCGGAATTGTCGGCAGCTGGGCCATGGCCGCTTCGTCGAACCGCTTGGTCGGTCGAACGCGGCATCGGCCGGCGCCATCGCACGCGCAGGAGATTGTGCACCACATTGCCGCTGCCCAGGATTCTCTCTCCCGTAACGGTGCGAGGCAGCGCGAGATCGACATCTCAGACCACGCGAATGATGAACCGACGTTTCTCGGCCGCCACCGCGCATCGCGAGCCTTCAGAGCAGGCCCAACTCCCGGAAGCTCAGCGCCTTGCCGCCGCGCGCCACGATCGCGTGATCGACGAGCACCACGCCGACGCTGACGCACATGCGATGGAGTTGGCGGGTCGCTTCGATATCCTGCGCGCTGGGGTGTAAGGCGCCGGAGGGATGATTGTGCGCAATGACGAGATAGCGCGCGGCATGATCGAGCGCGCCGCGCAGCACCTCGCCCCGACCGGCCACCACCTGACGCAGACAGCCCTGCCAGATCCGCTCGGCACGAAAGGCGCCCGCCTCGTCATAATAGAGGCAGACCAGCATTTCGCGAGGCGCGCCGGCGAGCCGCCGCACAAGATAGGGGTCAACCGGCGGGCGCGCCGGGAAGGCGGCAGCGCGCGGCCCCACGCTGCCCGCCCGCACCTGCTGCGTCGCGCCCTTGAGCGGTGGCTGCGCGCGACGCCGTACGATGCGGCGGAAGGCGCGATACCCCTCGGCAAAGACAAGCGCGACATGTGCTGCCACTGCTCAAACCCCGGCAACCCGGCTTGCCACTGCCTCGGCCACCGCGCGCGCATGAATGCGGCAGCGCGGGCGGCCGACAGCACTGGACAAGCCCAGCGAATAAACCTGCAAAAAGGCGGAGAGCCGGCCAGTCCACCCCCGGCCCAAAATCCGTAACCCAAGCCCATCCTAGACAGGGCGGGAGAGGTATTCCGCTACGAATAGGCCCATTTTGGTGTTCGTCGACCCGACTGCAACGGCGCAGCACGTCCGGGCGGGGCATCCAACCAGCAAAATCGGCCGCTTCATGCGGCCCCGGTCGGCCACAGCGGCGAGCCTGGCCATACCCCTCGTCGCAGTGAATCGACGCGCACCCTTAGCAGTCACGCCTTCGGGCGACATGGCCGGTGGCTCGGAAGCAGCCAGCGGGGTCTACCCGGCCCACGATCAAAACTCTGCGAAAATCAAATTCAATTTTGCTACCAAAATGGATGATTATTGTCTGATTTTTGAAAGGCCTATCCTCTCCGGCAGCCTCCATCGCGAAGCGGCCCGCTCCCGGATGGACGTGATCTCCGCTTTCATCTCGCTTCGGTGCCTGCCTTCATAGCGGCCTGCTCCGCAGTTTGACAGCGGCTCGCGCAGCCGCCAAAGGCCGGCGCCGATGCGCGCGCCGCATCCACGGGGGAGGATCACAAGATTATGGCGGGGCCGGGCAAGCGGCAATCGATCTATTTCGTGCTCGTGACCATCTTCATCGATGCCATGGGCTATGGCATCGCGAGCCCAGTGCTGCCGCGCCTCATCATGGACATCGGCCAAGTGGACGTCAGCCGCGCCATCCAGTTCGGTGGCCTGATGACGCTCTCCTACGCCGTGCTGCAATTCTTCATGGGGCCTATTGCCGGCAATCTCTCGGACCGCTTCGGACGGCGGCCGATCCTGCTGGTGGCGCTAAGCGGCCTTGTGCTCGATTATCTGCTGCTCGCGACGGCCCAGAGCCTCACACTGCTCTTCATTGGCCAGATGCTGGGCGGCATGTTCGGCGGCACCATCGGCACCTGCCAGGCGGCCATCGCCGACATGACGAAGAAGGAGGATCGCGCCCATAATTTCAGCCTGGTGGGCGCCGCCTTCGGCCTCGGCTTCATCGTCGGTCCGGCGATCGGCGGCCTGCTGGGCGATTTCGGCGAGCGCGTGCCCTTCTATGCGGCGGCGGGGCTTACTTTCTGCAACCTGCTCTATGGCTGGTTCGTCTTTCCCGATACGCTGTCTGAGGCAGATCGCCGGGCGTTCGTGTGGAAGCGGGCCAATCCGCTGGGTGCCTGGCAATCGATGCGGGCCATGCCGGGTATGAGCGCGGCCGTGCTGGTCGTGATGCTGTGGTATGTCGCCAGCGCGGTCTATCCGCTCACCTGGCCCTATTACGGCATTGCCCGTTTCGAATGGTCGAACGGCATGATCGGCGCCTCGCTGGCGGCAGTGGGCTGCGTGACCGCGCTCAGCCAGACCTTCCTCACACGTCGTGTCGTGGCGCGCCACGGCGAATATCGGGCGGCGCTGTTCGGGATGATCGGCGGGCTCGCCACCTTCCTCGCTTATGCCTTCGCCACGCAGAGCTGGATGGCCTTCATCATCATGATCGGCTTCGTGCCGCAATCGCTGGTGGCGCCCAGCATGATGGCAATCCTCTCCAACCGCGCCAGCGCCGACGCGCAGGGCGAGGTGCAGGGCATCGCTGCCATGGCACAGGGCATCGGCGGCATGATCGCGCCCATTCTCATCAACCCAACCATGGCCTATTTCACCGCGCCCGACGCGCCGATCCGGTTCGCAGGCGCGGGGTTCATCGTGGCAGCCGTTTTTGCATTCGCCGCGCTGCTGCGGCTGGTGACGCTGCGCAGGAGCAGCCGCCCGGAAGCGCTGACGCCCGGCTAGGTTGGCGGTATCTTGGTCATCTGAGGTTTATCGCAGCGTCATTCCAGCCTCTCCCTTCACCCGGCCCTCCCAGCGAGAGTTGAGATCTTGGGCGCATGAGATTCCAGCTTTCGGTGGGATGACGGGAGTCCCGTGGGATAGGCCCGCCCTGGGCTCCTGCGCAGGCAAGCCGGTTCTCCCAAGCAAGCGGTCAAATGCCGCCCTCAATCACCACAAGGTTCGCCGCCGTCAGCGCGGCCATCAAATCGATCACACAGGCGTCCAGCAAGGCCGGATCGGGCGAGCGGATCACGAAATTGGCGCCCACCCGCCCCTCGCGGAAGAAGGGATAGCTGCCAATCTGGCAGCCCTCATGTGTGCGCTCGGCCTGCGCGAGGATGTCCGCCACTTCGCTCTCCATCACCCAGCCGCCGATGGTGCGGCTGAGGAGCGGCGCGCCGCCTTCGAGCTGGCCGGTTAGTGTCTCGAGCATGGCCGCGGTGATCGCAGGCACGCCAGCCATGATGAAGATGGACCCCACGCGGATGCCCGGTGCGCCGGAGGTGCCATTGGGAATCAGCTCGGCGCCCTGCGGCACGCGCGCCATGCGCAGCCGAGCCGGATTGAGCCCGCCACGCGGCGCATAATAAGCCTCCAGGATCGCCCGTGCCTCCGGATGCACGATCACCGGCACGCCGAGCGCGGTGGCGATGGCATCCACGGTGATGTCGTCATGCGTCGGGCCGATGCCGCCGGTGGTAAAGAGATAGTCATGCGCCGCCGCCAGCGCCGTCACGGCTCCCCCGATGGCCGCCATGTCGTCCGCCACCACGCGCACTTCTTTGAGCCGGATGCCCTGCACGTTAAGCCAGGTGGCGATCTGCGCAACATTGCGGTCCTGCGTCCGCCCGGAAAGAATCTCATCGCCGATGATGACCAGAGCAGCGGTCCACACGCGCTCGTCCGGCGCGCTGCGATCCGCCTCTTCCTTCCGCGTCTCCGCCATCGTCCGCCCGTCTCCCGCAAAAGCGACTTGCCTCTCGCCACTTGGACCCTGTGCGCCTATATCGCAAGCCATGACCACTTATGTGACCCCGACCGACGAGATCGCCACCGTTCGCACCTCCGCCATCAAGCTGCACGGGCCCGAGGGCTTCGCCGGCATGCGCAAGGCCGGGCGCCTTGCCGCCGAGCTGCTGGACGCAGTGGTGCCGCTGATCCGCCCCGGTGTGGCAACCAGCGAAATCGACGACTTCATTCGCCAGCGCACGCTGGAAGCAGGCGCGGTGCCAGCCACCATGGGCTATCACGGCTATCAGTATAGCTGCTGCATCAGCCTCAACAATGTAATCTGCCACGGCATGCCGAGCCCGGAGCGCCTGCTGCGCGAGGGCGACATCCTCAATATCGACGTGACGCCGCTGGTCGACGGCTGGCATGGCGACACCAGCCGCATGTATCTGGTGGGCGAGGTGCCCATCAAAGCGCGCCGGCTGGTCGAAATCACCTATGAGTGCCTGATGCTCGGCATCGAGCAGGCGAGGCCCGGCAACACGCTGGGAGACATCGGCCACGCCATCCAGACCCATGCCGAGCGGCACCGCTACGGCGTGGTGCGCGATTTCTGCGGCCATGGGCTGGGCCGCGTCTTCCACGACGCGCCCGAAGTCATCCATGTCGGCCGCCCCGGCACCGGCCCCGAGCTGCGGCCGGGCATGATCTTCACCATCGAACCGATGATTAACGGCGGCAAGCCGGGCGTGCGCATGCTCGACGACGGCTGGACGGCGGTCACGCGCGATCGCACTCTCTCCGCCCAGTTCGAGCATTCGATCGGCATTACCGAGGATGGCTGCGAGATCTTCACCTCAAGTCCTGCCGGGCTCCACCATCCGCCTTATTAACCGCCGCGCCCTTCGCAGCACGCAAGAGCCGTGCTGCACCGCGCAAATCACTGCCCATTTTTTAGGCAGAGGCGCTCGAAACTGCCCGAAATCCGGGCAATATCGACAAGATTGCACAAAGCCGCCAATGCTGCGCTGGTGATTCGCGTGGCGACAGGATAGCAACACTCTCGCGGCCCTGAGTCATGGCCGCTGGCCCATGAAGCCGAAAGTGTTGCTGAATGTCGCGCCGGGTCCCTGCGGGGCCATGGCGACGCGCGGATGAAGAGGTGAGTAAGGCATGAAAAAGATCGAGGCGATCATCAAGCCCTTCAAGCTGGACGAGGTGAAGGAAGCGCTTCACGAAGTCGGCGTGTCGGGCATCACGGTGACCGAGGCCAAGGGGTTTGGCCGCCAGAAGGGCCACACGGAGCTCTATCGTGGCGCCGAATATGTGGTCGACTTCCTGCCCAAGGTGAAGCTGGAAGCCGTGGTGGAAGACGCCATGGCCGAGCGCGTGGTGGAGGCGATTGCCAACGCCGCCAAGACCGGCCGCATCGGCGATGGTAAGATTTTCGTCATGCCGGTGGAGAAGGCCGTGCGCATCCGCACTGGCGAACTCGACGAATCCGCCATCTGATCCAGTCCGATCCATTTGAACTTATCGCAACACGAAGAAGGCTAAGAGGAAGGTAGCGAGGTCATGGCCAATACGCCGAAAGACATTCTCAAGATGATCGAGGAGCAGGAGATCGAGTGGGTCGACCTGCGCTTCACCGACCCCAAGGGCAAGTGGCAGCACCTCACCATGGTCGCCGGCCTGCTGGGCGAGGACGAGCTGACCGACGGCCTGATGTTCGACGGCTCCTCCATTGAGGGCTGGAAGGTCATCAACGAGTCCGACATGGTGCTCAAGCCCGACCTCGACGCCGTCTATGTCGATCCGTTCAGCGCCACGCCGATGCTGATCCTCTTCTGCAACATCGTCGAGCCCTCGACGGGCGAGCTGTACGGCCGCGATCCGCGGTCCACCGCGCTGCGCGCCGAGTCCTATGTAAAGGCGGCCGGCTTCGGCGATACCGTCTATGTGGGTCCGGAAGCCGAGTTCTTCATGTTCGACGACGTGCGGTTCAACTCGGACTACAGCGAGTCCTTCTACAAGATCGACGACGTCGAGCTGCCGACCAACACCGGCCGGGAGTACGAGAGCGGCAACCTGGCCCATCGCCCGCGTGCCAAGGGCGGCTACTTCCCCGTCGCGCCGGTCGATCCCTGCACGGACATCCGCGCCGAGATGGTCTCCACCATGATCGAGATGGGCCTGCCTTGCGACAAGCATCATCACGAGGTGGCCGCCGCACAGCACGAGCTGGGCCTCACCTTCGGCACGCTGGTGCAGACGGCCGACCGCATGCAGATCTATAAATATGTCGTGATGATGGTCGCCCAGGCCTACGGCAAGACCGCGACCTTCATGCCCAAGCCCATCGCGCAGGACAATGGATCGGGCATGCACACGCATATGTCAATTTGGGAGAACGGCAAGCCGCTCTTCGCGGGCAACGGCTATGCCGGTCTTTCCGACACCTGCCTCTATTTCATCGGCGGCGTCATCAAGCATGCCAAGGCGCTCAACGCCTTCACCAACCCGACCACCAACAGCTACAAGCGGCTGGTGCCGGGCTTCGAGGCCCCCGTGCTGCTCGCTTACTCGGCCCGCAACCGTTCGGCCTCGTGCCGCATCCCCTATGGCACAGGCCCCAAATCCAAGCGCGTCGAGTTCCGCTTCCCGGACGCGATGGCCAATCCCTATCTCTGCTATGCGGCGCTGCTCATGGCGGGCCTGGACGGCATCGAGAACAAGATCCACCCCGGCGACGCGATGGACAAGAACCTCTACGATCTGCCGCCCGAGGAGCTGAGCCAGGTGCCCACGGTCTGCGGGTCGCTGCGTGAGGCACTCAACAGCCTGAAGGACGATCACGACTTCCTGCTCAAGGGCGACGTGTTCACCAAGGATCAGGTGGAAGCCTATATCGAGCTGAAGTGGCCGGAAGTGTACCGCTGGGAAATGGCGCCCAGCCCGGTCGAGTTCGACATGTATTACAGCGCCTGATCGCGCAGCCCGCACAAGCGGCACGAAAGGCCCCGGACAGTGACGTCCGGGGCCTTTCTCGTTGGCTCACGCATGGATAAGGGAATCGCACTGCTGAGACAGCCCTTCCGCAGCGTCAAATCGAACGGGGCGTCCCAGCGCGTCCAAGCCGGCAAGCCGGGCACTGATGACCGCAATTTCGGCCTCGTGAGCGGCGCATATCCTTGAGCTGGTCGCCGCCTACCGGATCGGGACGCGCTGAACTGGATGGCTTCCTTAAGAGCCCGAACGATTTCCTCTTCCCAATCTGATTTCGGACAAGATCATCCGTCCTCGCGACCGATGACTGCCAAAGCGCGCCTGTCCGCGTTGCGGTTTGGCGCTCCAGCCCTATGTATGCAGGACGTACAGATTCTGGCAGGAGCGGCCCCATGAAATACAGCTATCTCAAGCATTATATCGGCGGTCAGTGGGTGGAGAGCGATGGCGGCACGCGCCATGAAGTCATCAATCCGGCGACCGAGCAACCGTGCACCGAAGTCACGCTGGGCTCCAGGGCCGATGTCGACAAGGCGGTGAAGGCTGCGCGCACTGCCTTCGAGGCCAATTACGGCGCCACCAAGGACCAGCGCATCGCCATGCTGGAGCGCATCCAGGCGGAATATGCCAAGCGCATCCCGGATATCGCGCAGGCGATCAGTGTCGAGATGGGCTGCCCCATCTCCACCTCTTCCACCGCGCAGGCAGGCTCGGGCATGGGCCATCTGGGCGCCACCATCGAAGCGCTTAAGGGCTTCGAAGAAGAGGAATCCACCGGCAAGAACAAAGTGGTGTTCGAACCGATCGGCGTCGTGGCGCTCATCACACCGTGGAACTGGCCGATGAACCAGATCGTCGCCAAGGTCGCTCCGGCCCTCGCGGCGGGCAACGCCGTGATCCTCAAGCCCTCGGAGGAGACGCCGGCCAGCGCCGCCATCTTTGCTGAGGTGCTGGATGCCGCGGGCGTCCCCGCCGGGCTCTTCAACCTCGTCCAGGGCGATGGCCCCACAGTGGGCCAGGCGCTTGCCGAGCATCCGGACGTGGACATGGTGAGCTTTACCGGCTCGACCCGCGCCGGCATCCAGGTCGCCAAGGCGGCGGCTGATACGGTCAAGCGTGTGCACCAGGAACTGGGTGGCAAGTCGCCCTTCATCGTGCTTCCCGGCACGCCGCTCGACCTCGCTCTACCGGCCGGTGCCGGCGGCGTGCTGCTCAACAGCGGCCAGAGCTGCGTCGCGCCCACGCGCTGGCTGGTGCATGAGAGCCAGTATGACGAGGCGGTCCAGAAACTCGCCGGAATCTTCGGCGAGAAGCCGGTGGGCGATCCGCTGGCGGAAGGGCCGCATATCGGCCCCGTGGTCAACAAGAGCCAGTTTGAGAAGATCAACGGCCTTATCCAGAAGGGCGTGGACGAAGGCGCAACCGTTGCGGTCGGCGGCACGGGCAAGCCGGAAGGACAGAACACCGGCTATTATGTGAAGCCCACTGTCCTCGCCAACGTCACCAACGACATGACCCCCGCGCGCGAAGAAATCTTCGGCCCGGTCATTGTCGTCATCAAATATAAGGACCTGGACGAGGCCGTGCAGATCGCCAACGATACGCCTTACGGTCTGGGCGCCTATATTGCCGGCAATCCGGCCGAGGCGAAAAAGCTGGTGCCGAAGATCCGCGCCGGCAGCGTATTCGTGAATTCCGGCGGGTTGGACTTCAACTCGCCCTTCGGGGGCTACAAGCAATCCGGAAATGGCCGCGAGTTCGGCAAGTTCGGGCTGGAGGAATTCATGGAGAAGAAGTCAGTCATCGGCGAACTGGCCTGATCGGCGATCTCTGAAATCAGAAGGGTCCCGGAGCGATTCCGGGGCCTTTTTATTCGCGCGGTGGCGGGGCGTGGCGGAGATGGGAAGGCAAGAGCGAGGAGAGCGCGGAGGATTGCGCTCTTTTTCTTGTGCTCCTGTGTAAGCGAGAGGCCGGCGACGAACCGCACTGCCTAACCGCCCTAGCTCCTGTCTACGCAGGGGCACATGAATGGGGATGACTCCCTGGTCCGCCGCGGCAGAACCGATCGCTCAATAATCCTTTGACACCCGCGCCCCCACATTCTGCCGGCCCACGGTCGACACGGTGGAGAGCAGCGAGAGCCAGTGGGTGATCTGAAACTCCACGCGCGTGGCGCTATAGCCCTGCCCGTCGGTGATGAGCTCGACGTAGAGCCGGCCGATATTCTTGCCCGCCGCGATGGAGGTGCCCGCGCCGGTGGTGGCGTCTGCCGGCAGGATGCGCAGGCGCGAAAGGCCGGTGGCGCGGCGGATGGCGTTGATCGGATCGATGCCGTTCCCGCCGCCTTGCAGCGCCGCCACCGCGGTGGCGAGCTGGATCGCCTCCGGCGCGGAGAGCTGTGTGATGGAAGTGCCGAAGAGCAGCCGCGAGAGCAGCTCGTCCTGCGGCATGGACGGAACGGAGGTGATGGCGACGATCGGCCGCAGGCTGGTGCCGGTCACGGCAATGGTCGCATTGAGGCCGCTCACATCGGAAACGGCGCGGATGTCCAGCGTGGGATTGACCGGCGTCGTCCCCGTGAAGGTTAGCCGCCCCTCGCGCAGATCGAAACGCTTGCCCGCGAAATCATAGCTGCCCTGGACGAGCGTGGCCGTGCCCCGGAAGGCAGGGCTCGTCACCGTGCCGCCGATCTGAAGGTCCGCCGACCATTCGCTCTCCATGCCCAGCCCCTCGACATGCAGGCCATTGGCTGCCCGCGCGCGGACATCGAGCCGCCAGGGTTCGGACACGCGCGCCGGCGCGATTTCTTCACCCTGGCGGTTGATCTCGATGAGGCGGATCTGCGGGATTTCGGC
>DASRXY010000356.1:0-4511 GCA_035654035.1 Sphingobium sp.
TGCGCGCCATGGTCGATCGGCTGCACGGGGCCGATGCGCCGGCCTGTGTGGTGCTCGGGTTCCGCCCGGATGATCCGGGCGCATATGGCCGCATCCTTGCCGGCGCGGACGGGCGGATCGACCGCATGGTCGAATATAAGGATGCGAGCGAGACCGAGCGGGCCGTGACCTTGTGCAACAGCGGCCTCATGGCCGTGCGCGCGGCCGATCTCTTCACGCTGCTTGCCCGTGTGCGCAATGAGAATGCAGCCGGCGAATATTATCTGCCGGACATCGTGATGCTCGCCCAGCAGGATAAGCGGGCCAGCGCCGTCATCGAGACCAGCGCGGACGAGGTCGCCGGCGTCAACAGCCGCGTTGAACTGGCGGCGCTCGAAGCGCGTTGGCAGGCTGCGCGGCGCATCGAGGCCATGCGCGAGGGCGCCACGCTGATTGCACCGGAGACGGTGTTCTTCGCGCATGACACGGTGCTGGACCGCGATGTGGTAGTGGAGCCGCATGTGGTCTTCGGGCCCGGCGTGCGGGTAGCGGAGGGCGCGGTCATTCATGCCTTCTCGCATCTGGAGGGCGCGCACGTGGGCGTCGGCGCGTCGGTCGGGCCTTATGCACGGCTACGTCCCGGTGCGGTGATAGGTGATAAGGCAAAGCTTGGCAACTTTGTCGAAATCAAGGCGGCAACACTAGCCGAAGGCGCTAAGGTTAATCACCTTAGCTATATCGGTGATGCGAGCGTTGGCGCGGGGGCCAATATCGGCGCGGGCACGATCACCTGCAACTATGATGGCTTCCTCAAATATCGAACGGAGATTGGGCCGGGCGCGTTCATCGGTTCCAACAGCGCGCTGGTCGCGCCCGTGACGATCGGCGCGGGGGCCATCGTCGGTGCAGGCAGCGTGGTGACGCGCGATGTCGAGGCGGACGCGCTGGCGCTGGTCCGCCCGCTTCAGGAAGAAAAGCCCGGCTGGGCAGCGCGTTTCCGTGCGCGCATGGCCGCGCGAAAGGCGGCGCGCTGACAGTTCTGCTGCAGATGAGCGACGCATGCGCGCCTGATGCGTAGACGTCGATTTCTTCCAATACGGTCCCTCTTCTCCCTGTCATAAGGAGCGTGACACACGGGGAGCGGCGACGGGAGCGCCAACTTGCCGGCAGCATGAATATAGCCAGCTGCGGGGTGAAGCCGTTGGGAAGCCGCCGTTTTCGGGCCTTTGTGGGAAGGCCGATGGTTTGGGCGCGCTGCCGTGGGGGCGGTTGCGTCGAGAGTGCCCCAGTGGGGCGTCGCTTGCGGCGCGGGGCAGTTGTGGGAGAGGATGGAGGCGGTTCGACGGGAACCGCCTCCATTCTTTCATGGCCTGAGAGTGGGCGCCGAGCTGGAATATCCGGATCGTTATCACTCCCGCAGGTCGGGACCACGGCGCTGTCGGTATGGACCCGGCCTGCGCTGGTGGTTAGGGCATCCGCCATCGACCATGAAAGCGAAAGGGTGTCCGCCCAAGCCGTCGCCGCGCACGAGATTTTAACCGCTTTTCTACCCTTTTTTACGCCGCTTGCTCTTCGATGATATCATGATATGATATCGCTATATCATGCGTATTCTCGCAGACCTTCCCGATGATGACATCGCTTGGCTCGACGCGCGCGCGGCGGAGCTGGGCACGTCGCGCGCGCAGCTTCTGCGCGAGGCGGTCGCCGCCTACCGGGCGGAGAGCCGGCGGGATGGGCTGGACGCGTTTTTCGGTATCTGGGCCCACCGTGTGAAGCCCCGCTCATGACCGAGGCCTTGTTCGATACCGGCATCCTGCTCGATGCGCTGCGCGGTCTTCCTGCCGCGGCTGCCGAGCTGGAGAACTGCAAGCGCCGCTTCATCAGCCGCATCACCTGCATCGAATTGATGGCGCAGGCCTTGCCCGACGATGGCGACCGTATCGAGCGCTTTCTGCGCCATTTTCAGATTGTCGAACTGAGCGAGGAGATCGCCCGGCGCGCCGCGATGTTGATGAGCCAGCGCCGCGCCTTTCCGCTGGCGAGCGCCATCGTCCTTGCCAGTGCTCAGCTTTCCGGACGGATTCTCGTTACACGAAATGCACAGATCTTCCCGGCCAATATGCTGGGAATTCGCGTCCCTTATAAACTCCAGTCAGCAGAGGCTTAGCGTCCATGTGTGGAATTATCGGTATCGTCAGCGCGCAGCCTGTGGCGGATCGCCTGTTGGACGGGCTGCGGCGCCTGGAATATCGCGGCTATGATTCCGCCGGCATCGCCACTGCAGTGGAAGGGCGGATCGAGCGCCGCCGCGCCGAGGGCAAGCTTGCCAATCTGGCGCGCGAGTTGGCCGCCGCGCCGCTCTCCGGCATCACAGGCATTGCCCACACGCGCTGGGCGACGCATGGTGCCCCCACCACGAGCAATGCCCATCCCCACGCCACGGACGAGGTGGCGGTGGTGCACAACGGTATCATCGAGAATTTCAAGCCGCTGCGCGAGGAGTTAATCGCGCGCGGCCGCATTTTCACGAGCGACACCGATACCGAGGTGGTCGCTCATCTGGTGAGCGAGCAGGTCGAGGCCGGCGCGAGCCCGCAGGAGGCCGTGCGCTCCGTCCTGCCGCGCCTGCAGGGAGCCTTCGCGCTCGCCATTCTCTTCCGCCGCCATCCCGATCTGCTGATCGGTGCGCGGCTGGGGTCGCCGCTGGTCGTGGGCTATGGCGAGGGCGAGACCTTCCTGGGCTCCGACGCGTTGGCGCTGGCACCGCTCACGCAGAAAATCGCTTATCTGGACGAGGGCGACTGGGTCGTGATCGACCGTGACGGCGCGCAAGTCTTCGACCAGGCCGGTGATCCGGCAGAGCGGCCGGTGACGCTCTCTGGCGTCTCGGGCGCGATGATCGACAAGGGCAATCACCGCCATTTCATGCAGAAGGAGATCTTCGAGCAGCCCGTGGTGGTGGCGCAGACGCTGCGCGCCTATCTGCGTCGGCTGGAGGACGAGGTGTCGCTCCCGGTGCCCGATTTCGATCTTTCGGCCGTCAGCCGCGTCACCATCGTCGCCTGCGGCACCAGCTTCTATGCCGGGATGGTCGCCAAATACTGGTTCGAGCAGTTCGCCCGCGTGCCGGTGGACCTCGATGTCGCGAGCGAGTTCCGTTACCGCGCGCCCGTGATGGAGCCGGGCGGCCTGATGATCGTCATCAGCCAGTCGGGCGAGACCGCGGATACGCTGGCTGCGCTGCGCCATGCCAAGGCCGAGGGGCAGAAGATCGCGGCAGTGGTCAACGTGCCGACCAGCAGCATGGCGCGCGAGGCGGACCTGCTGCTCCCGACCAATGCCGGGCCGGAGATTGGTGTCGCGTCCACCAAGGCCTTCACCTGCCAGTTGGCTGTGCTCGCCGCTTTCGCCGCCAATCTGGCGCGCGCCAAGGGGCGCCTGTCCTCTGCCGAGGAGAAGGAGATCGTCCGTCATCTCGCCGAGGCGCCGGCCGCCATCAACGCCGCGCTTGCCTACGAGGAGTCGGTGGAAGCCATTGCCCCGCTCATCGCGCCGGCGCGCGACGTGCTTTATCTGGGGCGTGGCACTGCCTATCCGCTGGCGCTGGAAGGGGCGCTCAAGCTCAAGGAGATCAGCTATATCCACGCCGAGGGCTATGCCGCCGGCGAGATGAAGCACGGCCCCATCGCGCTTATCGACGAAACCGTGCCCGTCATTGTCATCGCGCCGTCCGGCCCGCTGTTCGAGAAAACCGTCTCCAACATGCAGGAGGTGCAGGCCCGCGGCGGCAAGGTGGTGCTCATCTCGGATTATGATGGGGTGCAGGAGGCCGGCGAAGGCTGCATGGCCACGCTGGTCATGCCCAAGGTTCACCCACTGATCGCGCCCATGGTCTATGCCATCCCTGCGCAGCTTCTCGCCTACCATGTCGCAGTCCTCAAGGGCACGGACGTGGATCAGCCGCGCAACCTAGCCAAATCGGTTACCGTTGAGTGAATGACAATCCTATTTGGTTGTTTGTTGCGTGACAATTGAGATTTTCAGATGACAATTAAAACTTGCAGATTCTGAATCTGTGACAATTAAAATTTTCGGCCTGAATTATGCCACTAACCAAGCAAAAACATGCACTTATAAGTTTCAGTTATCCAAATAGGTTGTCGTCAATAAGGCTAACGAAATCCTAAGATGGCATCTTGATGCTTTGCGCGGGCGAAATCTGGATATCTGAAGTCGGAATGAGCGAGGAAAAGCAGCCGAGCGCTCTCGACCTAATTAGACGCTCGGCGATCTAGTCGCGGGCCCTGGTGGCGATCGTCCGGGTTCCGGCAGCTTCCGATCAAAGTCGGTCGCTCTGATTAGCCGCCGCGAACGTCTTTTCTTGACAGAAGCTGATGGGGTGGACGCCCCCCGGCGGCATCTATGTGCCAAAGTGGAGGTGTTGAAACACCACTGAGGGAGGCGTCCGTGTCGGAAGTTATCACAATCGGTCTGGATATCGCCAAGAACGTTTTCCACGCGCATGGCGC
>DASRXY010000357.1:0-20334 GCA_035654035.1 Sphingobium sp.
CCGCACGCCCGGCTGCACCGAGAAGCAGAGGCCGTGCGCCTGGCCCGGGCCATGATAGGGGTCCTGCCCGAGAATGACGGCGCGGACCCGATCGAGCGGCGTATGCGCGAGGGCGTTGAACCAGTCGGCCCCGCGCGGGAAGATGCGGGCGCCCGCCTCCTTGCGCTCGACAAGGAAAGCCCTGAGCGCGGCCATGTAGGGCGCGGCGAATTCCTCAGCCAGGGCGGCACGCCAGCTCTCATCGAGCGTTTGCGGAATGGTCGGCGGCGGCGCGAGGGACATGGCCCATCGCTATCGCCCACAAGCCGCCAAGCCAAGGAGAATTGCGGGGCGCGGTGTGCGCGCCGCCGCGCAGTCCCGATCAGTAACGCGGCGCGAGGGCTCCGCTCCGGTCGACCTGCGGCGCGATCTGCATCCACGCGTCGGCGATTTCGGCGATGTAGCCGCGCGCCGGCTCGATCAGCTCGGCATTGCCGGCGGACGTGCCTTCCAGCAAACGCCGGCGCGTTTCGCGGTAGACGGTCGCGAGATTGACCGCGACCTCGCCGCCGCGCTCGAAGTCGAGGCTGGTTTCGAGCGCATGCAGGATGGTGAGCGCACGGGTCTGCTTGTCGATGGTCTTCTGGCGGTCGCCGCCGCGCAGCGCGAGCGCTGCGGCGTCGATGGCGAGCAGCAGCTCGTCGAAGAGGATGCGCACGAGTTGGTGCGGCGTGGCGCCTTCGATGCGGCTGTCGGTTTCCACCGCGCTATAGCGCTTGAGTGCCTTGAGCTGAGACTGACCCATGAACATCGTTGTTTTCTCCGTCTATTTTCGCCTGGTCCTGCGGAATTTAGGCGCGATCAGTTCTTGCCGTTCCAAATCGCGATCTGCTGTTCGAGGTAGGACTGGGTCGCCTTGAACTGCAGCAGCCTCGACTGCATCGCCGTATAGGTCTTGGTGAGCTGCGCTTCGTAGTTGGTGCGTGACACGTTGATCTTGTCGAGCTGCTCCTGGTAGCTCTTCACCAGCTTGTCATAGGTGGCGCGCGAGGCCGCGAGGGGACCTTCGGTGCCGTTGACATAGTCGGTGATCGACTTGAGCGCGCCGCCGATGCCGATGTGGGTGGCGTCCGGCGCGCTGGGGTTCAGCATTTCCACCACGCCCTCCGGGTCGGCCGCCAGCGCGGCGGTGAGCTTGGCGCTGTCCAGCGTGAGCGTGCCGTCGCGGTTGGTCGTCACGCCCAGGTCGCTCAGCGTCCGATAGGTTCCGGTTGAGGTCAGTTCCATGCTGGTGAGACGCGCGAGGCGGTTGGACATGTCGCGCATGCCGCTGTCGTTGGCGAGCAGGCCGGACGAACTGCCGGCGCCATCGGTGTTGCGCATGGCGGTATTGAGGCTGGATTTGAGTGTGTTGTATGCCTCGACGATCTCTTTGACGAGCTGGTCCATCGTGGCGGTCGGCTGGTCGGTGGCGATCGTCACGCTGGTGCCCGGCGCTGCCTTGTTGAGGTCGATGCGCAGATTGGGGATCGCCGTGGTGATGTCGTTCTTGTCGAATTCCATAGCGACATTGTCGATGGTGATCTGCGCGTTGGCGGCCTGCTGGCTGCGCGCCATGCCGCCGGCCGAACCATCCCAGGTAAAGCGCTGGAGGTCGGCGTCGGCATCGCCCTGCGCCGTCAGGGTGAAGGCGTTATTCACACCGGTGTCGCCCTTGAGCACCAGCCGTGCACCGGTCTGGTCGGTCACGATGGAGGCGGTCACACCAGCGCCCGTGGCATTGATGGCGGTGGCAAGGTCCGCGAGCGTATTCTTGGGGTCGGCCAGGGTGATCGTATAATCCTTGGCGCCGACACTGAGCTTGAGCGAGCCGGTGCCGGCTACATCGTCCTTGGTGGCCAGCGTGCTTGACTGCAACACCTGCGCGGAAGCGAGCTGGAGCACTTCGATCTGCGCGGGCAGACCGGCCGCCTTGCCGGTGCCGGTCGTCATCACCGCCACGATGCTGGGATCGTTGGAAACGGGCTGGCCCGAATAAGAGGTGGTCTGGAGCAACTTGCCGAGCGCGTCGGAAAAGGTCTGGAGCGAGCTTTTTGCCGAGCCCAGCGCCGAAACACGCGACTTGTTGGTCGACATGAGGGCGTTGATCTGGTCGAGCTTGGGCTGGTAGCTGGCGGACGACAGGTCCGCGACGAGCTGGGTCGTATTGATCCCCGAGCTCATCCCCAGCGCGCTCGTCAACGATGATACGACATCGGCCATATGCAAGTCCCTTTCACCGGGCTAGAACGGCCGCGCGCGGGGGATGTTTAGGCCCTACCCCACCGGCTACCGCAAAAAGAGGCTCCGCTGCGCCGCGGGCGCGCGACTCCCGCCGCTACGTGGGCGCGGCGATGAGAGGGTTGCCTTTCCATCGGCTTAATGGACCGCCGCTTCGACCTGCGCGGGCGAGAGGCGCGCCTGTGCCGCGCGCGCCAGCGCCGCCTGACTCGCGACCGACTGCGCGACCTGCGCGACGAAATCGATCATGGCCTGATCGGTGGGCGGCAGCGGCAGCATGACCACCGGCTGGGGCATCAGCGCCAGCAGCGCCCGGTCGGCATCGTGCGCAAGCTGCGGGCCATTAGGCCGGGGCGGATCGAGCCGCGCGACGACATTAGCGATATCGGCCTGGAGCTTGGCGTAGTTTGCCGCCGCGGCTGACCGGTCGGTCAGCTTCGCGTCCTGCTGAGCCTGGGCGCCGGCACCGGCCGGCGGCGCTGCGGGAGCGACTGCGGTCACTGCGCGTATCGCCGAAAGGCTGCGCTCACTCGCGCTTCCCGCCGAGGCCACAGGCTCGGTCCGTGGCAAAAACTCGTTCATGGCACACCACCATTATGGCGTCCCCGTGAACAAAGAACGGACGAACGGAGCTAAGCTTTAATTCACGATATTGCGCCCGTCGGAATCGAAGCGCATCGCCTCGGGCAGCTCGATATGCGGGCGGTCCATCTCGCTCGCCATCTTGTTCTCGATGCGGAACACGAAGGCCAGTACCATTGCCACAGCCATGAACAGCCGCTCGTCGATCGGTTGGCCCATCTGCGACGTGAAGTAGATAGCGCGGGTCAACTCCGGATATTGCAGCATTGGTACCGATTTCTCCGCGGCCAGTTTGCGGATCGCCGCCGCGATCTCGTCGGCGCCGCGCGCCACCACCACCGGGGCGCCGTCCTTGCCGGGGTGATAGCGCAGCGCGACGGCGAAGTGGGTGGGGTTGGTGAGCACCACCGAGGCTTCCTCGATGCCCTTGCGCATCGACGCATTGAGATTCTGGATCATGCGCTGCCGGATGGCGGCCTTGATCTGGGGGGAGCCGTCGGATTCCTTGTGCTCGTCCTTCACTTCCTGCTTCGTCATGTTGAGGCGCTTGGTGCGCCGGATGGCCTGCACCGGCACGTCCACCGCGGCGAGCAGGAAGAGCGCGGCGGTGAGCAGCAGCACCAGCAGCGTGAAAATGGTCCCCATTTCCGAGGCGGCCTCGCGAATGCCGACCTTGCCCATCATGCGGATCTCGTCGAGGCGGTGCCAGATGAGCAGGCCGCCAATGGTGCCCAGCAGCGCCACTTTCATGATCGATTTGACCAGCTCGATCAGGCCGTTGACGCTGAACAGGCGCTTCATGCCCTTAATCGGATCGAGCTTGTTGAATTTGGGCTGGAGGGCGTGGCTGTTGAAGCCCAGTGACCCTAGCATGGCGGGCGCGACCACGGCCGCGACGCCGCAAGCCAGCACCATGCCGCCGACGGGCACGAGCAGGATGCGGAGCAGGTTGTAGGTCCGCTCTGCGGGCTGGAAATCGCGGATGTCCGCCGCACCAAAGCGCAGGGCGTCGGCGAGCATGAGTTCGATGGAGCCGATGAAGTGCGGCCCCGCCATGGTGAGCCATGCGACGCCGGCCATCACCACCAGTGCCGTGGACAGCTCGCGGGATTGCAGGATGTCGCCATTGCGGGTCGCTTCCCGCAGGCGCTTGGCTGTCGGTTTTTCTGTCTTTTCCCCCGCGGGCCCGTCAGCCATGGCTCAGCCTCCCGCCAGGCTCTTGGCCAGGTTGAGGCCGCCGTCGAGCGCATCGATGAGGCCCTCGCCCATTACCGGCGCGCCGAGCGCGAGCAGGATGAGGCCGGCGAGCAGCGCGGCAGGCAGGCCGACTGCGAAGAGGTTGAGCGCCGGCGCCGTGCGGGCCAGCACGCCCATGACGATCTGCACGAGAATGAGCGTGAAGGCGACAGGCAGCGCAATGGTCACGCCCGCCGCGAACATGGCGCTGCCGAAGGAAAAGATTGCCTGGAACGCCGTGGCCGGCATGAGGCCGCCGCCGGGCGGCAGTGCCTGATAGCTGGCGATGATATACTGGATGAGCAGCAAGTGCCCGTCCATCGACAGGAACAGGAATGTGCCGAGGATGGAGAGAAAGCGGCCGATGACTGGCGTCGACGAGCCGGTGACCGGGTCGATCATGCTGGCCATGCCCAAGCCCATGGCATTGGCGATCGTCTCGCCGGCGATATAGGCGGCGGAATAGCCCAGTTGCACCGCGAAGCCGAGCGCGACGCCGGCCAGCACCTCGCCGAGCACCAGCGCCACGCCGGCCAGGCTGACGATGCCGGTAGGCGGCATGGCGAAGGTCACGCTGTTGAGCGCGCTCATGCCGATGGCGAGGCTGAGGATGATACGGAGCTGGAGCGGCACGGCGGCGGCGCCGACGACCGGTGCCGCGAGTAGCGCGGCGCCCGGGCGGATCATGGCCACCAGCCACAGCCAGAGCTGTGCCTCGACCCCGGCGAAGCCGGGGGCGATCATGCCAGCAGATCCGGGATGCGATCGAAGATTTCGTGCGTGAAGTCCACCACCAGCATCAGGATGGAGCCGCCGAACAGCGCCAGCACGACGCCTACGATCATCACCTTGGGAATGAAGGAGAGCGTGGCCTCGTTGATGGACGTCGCCGCCTGGAACATGCCGACCAGAATGCCGGTGATGAGCGCCGGCAGCAGGATCGGTGCGCAGGCAAGCGCAGTGACCCAGAGCGCGTTCTGGGCGATCCCGATGAAGAAATCCGCATTGTCCATGGCGGCGATCCTCTTTCCCGTGCGGGCCTCAGGTGGCGAAGGAGCCCGCGAGCGAGCCCATGGTGAGTGCCCAGCCATCCACCAGGACGAAGAGCAGCAGCTTGAACGGCATGGAGATGATCGTGGGCGAGAGCATCATCATGCCCAGTGCCATCAGGGTAGAGGCGACGACGATGTCGATGATGAGGAACGGCAGGAAGATCATGAAGCCGATCTGGAAGGCCGTCTTGAGCTCGCTGGTGACGAAGGCGGGCAGCAGGATGGTGAAGGGGATGTCCGCTGCGCTCTCGAACGCCGGTACGTTCGCCAGGCCCTGGAACAGGCGAATATCATTCTCGCGGGTCTGCTTGACCATGAAGCCGTGGAATGCCTCGCCGGATCGGCCAATCGCTTCCTCGAGCGTGATCTGGCCTTCGCCATAGGGCGTGTAGGCCGCGGTCGAGATCTGGTCGATGACCGGACGCATGACGAATAGCGAGAGGAAAAGCGCGAGGCCGACCAGCACCTGGTTCGGCGGCGACTGGTTGAGGCCAATCGCCTGGCGCAGCAGCGCAAGGACGATGATGATACGCGTGAAGCTGGTCATCATCAGGATGAGCGACGGCAGCACCGTCAGCAGGCTCATCAGGATGAGGATCTGTAACGAGAGCGAGAGCGGGCGGCCTTCGCCCGAGACCTCGTCCAGCGCGCGGGTGAGCGCGCCGGACGTTTCGCCCGCGCCTTGCGGCAGCGGGCCGGTGGCGGCCTGTGCGAAGGCGGGATCTGCGATCAGCAGCGCGCCGAGCAGTGCGAAGAGCAGCAGCAGGAGCGGGCGGACCGAGCGCCGCAGGATGGCGCCGGGCAGGGCGGGGTTAGGCATGGCGGTTGCCGCTCTCCGCGATCTTCTCGATCTTGGCGCGCGTGACGCTGAGCAGGATGCGCTGCCCCTCAAACTCCACCACGGCGAGCTTGCCGAACGTGCCCATGGGCAGCGCTTCCAGCACTTTCAGCGAGCGATTGGCCTGGCCGCCGATCATGCCCGGCTGATATTTGCGATAAAGCCAGAGGGCGCCGAAGGCCATGCCGCCAACGACCGGCAGCAGGATGAAGAGCTTGAGGAAATACCAGCCGAGCGCGCTCATGCCCGGCGCTCGACGCCAGCGAGGCGCGTTTCGGCCGAGGCGATCTCCATCACGCGGATGCCATAGCGGCCATTGACCGTCACCACTTCGCCGCGTGCGACGAGCGTGCCGTTGACCATGATGTCCAGCAGCTCGTCGGCCTGGCGGTCCAGCTCGACCACGCTGCCTTCGGCAAGGTTCATCACCTCTGCCAGGCGCAACTGGGTCGAGCCCACTTCCACCGACATGCGGACCGGAATATCCGCCAGCATGCGCAGGTTGCCGGCGACGCCCAGGGCGCTCCCGATGTCGTCCGCGAGCCGTGCGGTGTTGCTCATGTCACTCATGGTTGGTCCTCAAGCCAGTTTTTCGATCATGAAGGCGGCTACGCCGTCCTGCTCGCCAACGGTGCCGTGCGCGTGGACGCGGTCGCCGACGATGAGCGGCAGGTGCCGCGCAATGTGAATGGGGATGACGTCGCCGGGCTTAAGCGCCATCAGCTCCGACATCTTGAGGTTGGGGCGCGCCAGCACCGTCTTCACCGGCACGCGGACCTCCTCTAGGCGGCGCGCGAGTTGCGCCTGCCAGACCGGATCCTTGGCGCGCGGTTCCTCGATGCGGCGCGTGCCGGCCGGCAGCTCGATGCCCGAGAAGCCTTCCTGCGGATAGACGATCTCGATCAGGAACTTTTCCTTGCCGCCCAGGCCAATCTCGAAGGTCTGGACGACCACGTCGGCATCCGCCGGCATGATGTCCGCCTGGGCGATACCGGTCTCGCGTGAGACCAGCAGCGCGTCGAGCTTCGCGATCTCGGCCCAGCTCTCGACGAGCGCGCCCATGATCTCGTTGGAGAAGCGCTGGATGAGCCGCGTTTCGGTAGGCGTGAACTCCTGCTTCTCGACATGATGGCCGGGGCCTCGCCCGCCATAGAAGCGATCGACGAGCTGCGAGACCAGCGGCGCGTCGATACGCAGCGTGACCACGCCCCGGATGGGCAGCAGGCGATAGAGCGAGAGGCTCACGAAGCTGGGGACGCAGGCGTCCCACATCATGAACATGGTGTTGTCGAGCGGCTTGGCCACGACGGCCGGCCGTGCCCCGCTATAGGGCTCGATCAGCCCACGCAGTTTCTTGGCCAGGCGATCGCCCAGCTTGTCCAGCCCGCTTATGGCGACCGCCGGCTCGGCCGGCGTCCGCCCAAAGGCAAAGGGTTGCACGTCGTTCATCAGCAACTGTCCCCGTCCGACCCCCGTCGGACACGGATGCTACTGAATAACGAAATTGGTAAAATAAACGTTATCGACGCCGCCGTAGCCGGTCTTGGCTTTCAGCACATCGTTGATGATCCTCACTAATTTTCCCTGAAGTTTTTCTTTACCTTCTGGGGTGGCGAGGTCGATCTCCTGCTCCTGCGCGAGCATCAGCAGGATGGCCGAACGAATCGCCAGGTCATGCGCCTGCACGCCCTGGATGACGCGGCTATCATAATAGGTCGCCACGGCGAGCGAGAGCTGCATGAAGGCATCGCTGTCCGCCAGGTTGGAGGTGAAGGGCGCCGGGATCTGGAAATAGGTGGCCTGATAGCCAGAGAGATTGTGCGGCCGGGGCAGGTCGACGCCGCGACCCTTGGTGTTGGTCGTGTCCTTGTGCACCACTCCCTGCTCGGTGGCCATGCGGATCCAGCGGCTGGCGATCTCGTCGGGATTCTCGCCCTTCAGCACCAATTGCGGCCGGTTAGGGTCCGCCTGGGGCACGACTTTGTTGTGCATGCCGCCCGCGACATAGAAGCCGCCCGCCGCCCCGCCGCCGCCGAGCAGCAGCACCGCCAGGGCGAGCAGGATGAGCCGCTTGTGTTTGCCGCCCGTCTTGCGCCAGCCCACGGTTTCGATCTGCGGGTCGTTGCTCATCTCATCTCTCCATTAGGCGAAGCG
Organism: Sphingobium sp.; assembly: GCA_035654035.1. GTDB lineage: Bacteria > Pseudomonadota > Alphaproteobacteria > Sphingomonadales > Sphingomonadaceae > Sphingobium. The sequence continues at coordinate 8,122 of DASRXY010000357.1, forward strand.
CACACGTGGATCGGCGGCGCGCGGCGCGCGTGGATCGGCCCGTGCGGCATCCTCAAGCTGCTCGGTGTCCATGCCAATGGGCCGGCCGCTCCCGCTCGGTACGGCGCCGCTGCGGCCTCGGCCCGCTTGATCCTGAGCACTGGCCTGCTGCTGGGCGTCGCCGCCCGCTTCGGCCTGCTGGCGCTGCTGGGCCTGCGCATTCTGATCGCGATTGGCGTCGGTACCCGAGCCGGATGGCGCCTTCTCGACGCTCACCGAACCCAGCGACAGCGATGCGACCCGGGCGTGGCTCTCCAGCGCGCCCTGGCCCTCGCGCAGGCGCTGCGCGGCCTCGTCCGTCTCGGTCAACAGGCGCACGTTGGTCTGGCCCTCGCCCCGCCACAGATCGACCTGGATGCGGCCGAGATTGGGCGGCATGAGCTGGAAGCGGCTGTGGCCGGTCCCTTCGGAGAGCGTCGCGATCTCGCGTGCCATGCGATCGATCCACTGGCCCTCGACACTCATGTCGATGACCTGATTGCCCAGCAACTCGCCGGTCGAGGCGGTACGGGCGACGCCCTGCCCGGCTGTAATGTCCTGTACGCCGATCCGGTTCTGCACATCGGGCGGCAGAGCCTGGAGGATTGCCTTGAACGGATCAGTCGTCGTGATCGAGCCTGGGCCTTCCTCGCCGGTCTTGCGGGCGGCGGTCAGCAGCGCGGCAAGGCGCGACTCCGGTTGTGCATCCGTGTCACCGGCATGGCCGCCCCCGGTGGTGTCCGCATCGGTCCCGGCCTGACCGGCCAGCGCAGGGGAGGACGTCACCGCAGAGCCCTGTACCTTAGCGGGTGTCGGCGCGACTAGGCGCTTCTCACCCGCGCCTTCGGTCACGGGTGCGGTCTTGCCGGTCGCTGCGGCCTTGACCTGATCACCCGTCTGTCCCTCGCTCGCCAGTTCAATTGCCTGCGCGGTTTTGCTCTTGGTGGTGGCCCGGGTCTGCGGGTCGGTGTCCGCCGGGGTCGCTGTCTCGGCAGGGGGCGCGAGCGCTGCCGCCACCGGCATAGCTGCCGGGTCGGGCAGAGCGTCCTCGCCTTCGGTGGTGGTGGTCTTGGTCTTCCCGGGCCGGGTGAGGCCATCGCCGTCGCCCGCGCTGCCGGTCGTGTCGTCCTTGGCCTGCGCCGCCAGCGCAGCCGCGATCTGCTCGCCGTTGAGCAGGCCGGTCAGCTCGGCCAGATTGGATTGCCCTGCCACGGCACTGGGCATATCGCCCGGCTTGCCCTGCCCCGGTGCGATGCCGAATGCGAGTTGGCCCGTCGCCGTGCCGAACAGCGCGGCGAAGGCGCCCTCCAGCGCGTCGCCGCCGCTGGCCTGGGCACCCGGGGCCGCGCCCGGCCTGGGCGTTGGGTGTCGCGTGACTGCAGCAACTTCCGTCATTCCTCAGTCCCCTTCTGCATGCGGCGGTAGCTCGGCAGAGCATTGAGCCGCTTCTCCCGCTGCGCCTCGCGCGCGGCGTGAGCCTTGTCCTTCAGTCGCTCAGCGATCTCGCGGTCGCGGTCGGCCACGATCCGCTCGGCATCCCGAGCATCCACGCGCCGGTTCGCATCGTAGAGCGCCCCGTCGAGCTGCCGGCCCGCCCGCTCCAAGCGGACGGCCAGCTCCCGTTGTGATGCAAGAGCCGCGCCAGTTGTGATCCCCGCTTCGCCGAACAGCTCCGAACGCACCTTGGCGATGCGCTCGGCATTGTTCGCGATCTGGGCCGCTTCGTCGCGCGCGGCGACCACGGCGGCGACTGCCTGGCTGTGCTGCACGCCGCGGACGCGCAGCAGGCGTTTGCGGGAGGCAATCAGCCGGCTCATCGACCGAATTCCGCGATCAGCGCGGCGGCGCTGCTGTCGATGTCAATGGTCGATTTGGCGCTCTGCCGCAGGAAGTCGAGCAACTGCTGGCGGCGCTCCACGGCCTCGTCGATGGTGGCATCGTTGCCGGGCCGGTAGGCGCCCATCAGGATGAGGTCGCGATTTTCTTCATAGGCCGCCCACAGGCGGCGATAATTTGCCGCCGCGGCAAGATGCTGCTCGTCGACGATGTCCGCCATGACGCGGCTCAAGGAGCGGCCGATGTCGATGGCGGGGAAGATGCTCTGCTCCGAGAGCTGGCGTGAGAGGACGAAATGCCCGTCCACAATGGCGCGCGCTGTGTCGACGATGGGATCGTCATTGTCATCGCCATCGGCCAGCACGGTGTAGATGGCGGTGATCGAGCCACCCGAGCGCGTGTCCACGCCGGCGCGTTCGACGAGGCGTGGGATGAGGCTGAGCGCCGAGGGCGGATAGCCCTTCATTGCCGGCGGCTCGCCGAGCGAGAGGCCGATCTCACGCTGGGCATGGGCGCAGCGGGTCAGCGAATCGATGAGGAGCAGCACCTGCTTGCCCTGCGCGCGGAAATATTCGGCGATGGCAGTGGCGCGCGCGGCGGCGCGCAGGCGCAGCACTGGCGGATGGTCGGCCGGCACGGCGACGACCACGCTCTTGTGCATCTGGTGCTTGAGCTTGGTTTCGAGGAAGTCGCTCACTTCGCGGCCACGCTCGCCGATGAGGCCGGCAACCACGATGTCCGCCTCGGCGCCCTGGATCATCTGGCCCATGAGCACCGACTTGCCGACACCCGAGCCCGCCATGATGGCGATGCGCTGACCGCGCCCGGCGGTAAGCAGCGCGTTGACCGCGCGCACGCCTAGGTCAAAGCGCTGGAGCACGCGGCCCTTGTCGAGAACATTGCCCTTGATGCCATTGAGCGGCCACTGGCCATTGGCAATGATGGGGCCCTTGCGGTCGAGCGGCTGGCCCTGCGCGTCGATGACGCGGCCAATCAGCCCTTCGCCCACCTGGACCATATTGGCGGCGCTGTCCGGCTCGACGCGCGCGCCATTTTCCAGCGGCGCGTCCTGATCGAGCGGGACCAGGATCGCCCGCGATCCCTTGAAGCCGACCACCTCCGCGCGGACCCGGCGTCCGTCCGCCGCGATGATCCGCGCCCCGGCGCCGATCGGCCGGTTGAAGCCGGTCACTTCCAGCATGCCCGCGTCATGGCCCACCAGCCGGCCGATATGGCGCGGTGCGCGGTGCGTGACTTGGAGATGGTCGAGGAGCTTGCCCGCCTGCGCGAGCTGGGCCTGCATCATCGGCGGCCCTCCATGTCATCGAGCAGGGCCTTGAGGCGCGCCAGCCGCACGTCGGGGCCATCCTCGATCCAGCCCTCGGCAGTGGCGAGCCGCACCGTGCCGCGCGGTAGCGCCGGGTTGGGCGTCAGCGCGATGCCTGTGGCCGCATCTTCCAGCAGCGTCATGTCCTCGGGATTGACCTCCAGCACGGCATGACTCTCCTCGCCGTCGATACACGCGGCGACGGCGGCGCAGCGCGCCTTGAGCACGGCCTCGTCGATGGCGACTTCGCCCACGATCTGGCCCACCAGCCGCACCACGGCCTGCGAGAGCATCGCCGCGAGCGTTCCTTCGCCGGATTGGGCGATGAGCCGCACAGCCTCGGCGAGCTGCGCGCGCGCCGCATTGTCCGCCTCGGCAGCTTCGCGGGCGAGGCGATCACCTTCCTGGAAACCTTGAAGAAATGCCTCGCGCGCAGCTTCCTCGATGGGATCGACTGCCGGTGCCGCGGGGGGTGGGGGGGGCGGTGGGACTGCGTCCTCGCGGGCACCCAGACCACCGGGCTGCCAGGCGCGGCCCGGTTCTTCCTCGCCATAAAGGGAGCGGAAGGCACCGGGTGCCTGCCGGCCCAGCGAGCCGAAGCTGCCAAAGCCGCCCAGAGGCGTGGCGGCCGTGTCCTCGGCCGTCCAGATCCTAGACATAATCGTCGCTCCGCCCGCCGAGCAGGATGACGCCGTCGTCGGCCATGCCGCGCGCCTCGGCGATGATCGCCTTCTGCGCCTCCAGCACGTCGGTGAGCCGCATCGGGCCGCGCTCTTCCATTTCGTCCTCGATGGACTGAGCCGCGCGGGCGGACATGCAGCCCAGGATCTTGGTGCGCAGCATGTCCGATGCGCCCTTGAGCGCCACCACGAGCTGCTCGTTGTCGACCGAGCGCATGAGCGCCCCCAGGTCCTTTTCGCTCAGCTCGAGCAGGTTCTCGAAGACGAACATCTCGTCCTCGATGGATTGGGCGACCTGCTTGTCGCGCTTGTTCAGCGCCTTGATGATGCGCTGCTCCATATCCTTGCGGATGTTGTTCATGATCGCGGCCGCGTCGGACGTGCCGCCGCGCCGGGTGAGACCGCCGCCGATGCGCGCCTGCGTTGCCGGGCTCAGTGTGAAGAGCTGCTCCAGGTCGTCGATAGCCTCGCTGCTCACCGGCCCGAGCGTCGCGACGCGATAGACCACATCGTCCTGCACGTCGGAGGGCAAAAGCTGGAGCACGCTAGCCGCCGCCGTCGCATCAAGATGCGCCAGCACGATGGCCATGATCTGCGGATGCTCCATCTCGATGACCGAGACGATCTCGGCCGGCTCCATCCATTTGAGCATGGCCAGCTTGTTGGAGCGCGTGGGCGGCGTGATCTTTGCGAGCATCGTATCGGCCCGCTCCGGCCCCAGCGCCTTGTGCATGGCGCCACGGATATGCTTGCTGGCGCCATAGCCGATGGTGGTCCGGCCCTTGGCCTTGTGCACGAACTGGTCGAGCGCTTGGTTGACCTCGTCCACCTCGACATCTGCGACGTCATACATGGCGTAGCCGAGTTGGCGTACTTCCTCCGGTTCGAGGCGCGAGAGAATCTCGGCGGCCTCGTCCTCATCGAACAGCATGAGCAGGACGGCGGCGGCAGCGCTGCCGCGCAGAGTGCCTTCAGGCATCGGCCTTGGCTCCATCCCTGAGCAGATCGCGCACGACAAGGGCGGCGCGGTCCGGGTCCTGCTTCACGAAGTTGCGGATGAGCGCCGCGCGGTCGCTATAGTCATGGGTGGCGCTGATCATGTCGAGCGTGACCGTGCGTTCCGGATCGGCGGCGGCCTGCTGGGCGAGCTGCGCCTTGATCTCGGTGCCAAGCTGCTGGTTGCGCTCCGCGAGCGCGTTCTGCGCCTCCGCCTTGGCAAGAGTCCAGCGCCGCAATATCGGCCGGCCGAGACCCAGGATGAGCACCAGTGTGACCAGTAGGGCAGAGACATTGCGCGCGAGCATGCCAACCCAGCTCGCCTCATACCAGGGCGTGACATTGGCGGCGTCGGCCGGCGCGGCGAACTTGCGGGCGGTGAGCGCGACCACGTCGCCGCGCGAGGCATCGAAGCCGACGGCACCCTTGACCAGCTCTTCCAGTGCGGCGATTTCCTGCGGCGTGCGGGCCTTACCGTCCGGTCCGTTATCGAGTGCGACGGCGATAGAGAGGCGGCGGACCGTGCCTACGGCATCGCGGGTCACGGAGACCTCGCGGCCCAGCGCGAAATCGCGGTTGAAGGTTTCGGCGGTCTTGACCGTGGGCGCGGGCGGCACGGCGGGCATGGTGCCCTGCGCGGCGCCGGCTTCCTGCGCGGCGAGCGGCGGAGGCGGCGTGCCCGGCGCGGTTGGCGTGGGCGGCGGGTTGGGCTGGAGCGCGCCGGGAATGCCACCGGGCACACCGGGGTTGTTGGGGTCGGCGTTCCAGCTTCCGGCTTCGCTGCGCAGGCGCGCCTCGTCCTGTGGGAAGGTCTCGCGCGTGGCCTGGCGTTCGGCGAAATTCACTTCCGCGTGTGCCTCGACCGAGAAGCGATCGGCGCCGACGATGGGCGTCAGCAGCGCTGTCACCGCCTGCCGGTAGCGATCCTCGATGCGCGCCTGGATCTGGATCTGGCGGTCGGTATCGGCGCCGGTGCCCGAGCCCTGGCTCAGCAGGCGCCCGTTCTGGTCGACCACCGACACGTCCTCCGGCTGCATCTCCGGCACCGAAGAGGCCACGAGATGCACGATGGCATCCACCTGGCTGTCCGAGAGCGACCGTCCGCTGGCGAGCTGGAGCATGACCGAGGCGGTCGGCTTGGTGCGCTCGCGCAGGAAGACGCTGGGTGGCGCGACGGCCAGGTGGACGCGCGCCTGTACCACAGCGTCGATGGCCTCGATGGTGCGGGCCAGATCCATTTCGCGCGCGGTGCGCAGCTTCTCGCCCTCCACGGCGCGGCTCGCGCCCATGGGCAGCGAGGAGAGCAACGTGTCGCCATCCGGCGCGCTCTTGGGCAGGCCGGCGGCCGCCAGTTTCATCTTGGCGTTGAAATAGGCATCCTCAGCAACGGTGATAGCGCCAGTGGACTCATTGAAATCATAGGGAATGGCGGCCTTGCTCAGCACGTCCGCAACGGCCGCCTTGTCGGCATCCGGCAGGCCCCGGAACAGGTCGCGCTGCGGCGGTTCGCGCAGCGCCAGCCAGGCCATGCCGGCAAGCGCCGTCACGCCCAGAAGGCCGGCCATCGGCAAGCTGCGCTTGACGGCCGGCTGCTCCAGGAAGCCGTTGAGCCGCAGCCGCAGGCCGTCGATGTCGCCTGTCTGGCGGCCCGCTGGCACGGCGGGGAGGCCGGAGGAAAGAGCGGCCTGTCCGTCCGCCACGGTGATGTTCGCGTCGCTCATCTCGTCTCACTCACACCGGCATGCTCATGATGTCCTTGTAGGCGGACAGCAGCTTGTTACGGACCTGAAGGGTGGTTTCGAAGCCGATCGAGGCCTGCTGCTTGGCAAGCATCACCGCGGCGATATCGGTCGTTTCGCCGCGTTCGAAGGCCTCGGCCTGCGCTGCGGAATCGGCCTGGAGGGCATTGACCTCGCTGAGCGCGTTGCGCAGGGCGGACGTGAAATTGTCCTGGTTTGCGCCGCCTGCGGGCGCGGCCGGGCCGCTGGGCGTGGAGCCTGCGGCGGCGGCATCCTGAAGCGCGCTGTTGCGCTGGAGGATCGACTGGCGGAGCGCCAGCACATTGTCGACGGAAAGTCCGGCCATGGTCTAGTCGTCCTTTGCGTTCAGTTCGCGACCGCGAGGTCACGCATTTCGGCGAGGCGGTAGCGCAGAGTCCGCTCCGAAATGCCGAGCAGGCGGGCAGCGCGAGCGCGATGGCCGCCGGTGTCGCGTAGCGCGGCCCGAATGGCGTCGATGCGCGAGGCGCGCTCCACATCCTGCAGGGTCGCAGTGGCGGCGGGTCGGGGTGCCGGCGCGGGCGCGGCGGGGCCGGCGAGATTGAGGTCGTCCGCTTCGATCCGGTCGCCCTCGCGCAGCACGATGGCGCGCTGGAGGACATTGCCGAGCTCGCGGGCATTGCCGGGCCAGCCATGCGCCATCAGACGCTGCATTGCGGCGGCCGTGGGCCAGGCGAAGGGTGCGGCGGCATTGAAGCCGATGCCCTGGTGGCGCCGCAAGAAGGCGGCGGTGATGGCGGCGATGTCGCCCGGCCGCTCGATCAGCGGCTTTAGGTGCAGCGGCATCACGTTGAGCCGCCAGTAGAGGTCCGCTCGGAAGCGGCCGGCCTCGGATTCGGTGGCTAGGTCCCGGTTGCCGGCAGCGATCACACGCACATCGACCGGGATGGGGTGGGTCGCGCCGACGGGGAGGACTTCACCCTCCTGCAGGGCGCGCAGCAGCTTGGCCTGGAGCGCCAGCGGCAGCTCGGCGATCTCGTCGAGGAACAGCGTGCCGCCATTTGCGGCCAGGAACAGGCCGTCTGAGGATTGTCCGGCGCCGGTGAAGCTGCCCTTCTTGTGGCCGAAGAGCATGGCCTCCATCATTGTCTCGGGCAGGGCGGCGCAGTTGACCGCAATGAAATCCCTCTCCGCGCGGGGTGAATGATCGTGCAGGAAGCGGGCGATGCCTTCCTTGCCGGTGCCGGTCTCGCCCTGGATGAGCACAGTCGCATCACTGGCGGCGATGCGCGCGGCAAGGCGCATTAGCGTGGCGCTGCTTTCGTCGCCCACGGCCGGCATGCGCTCGGGGCGCAGCGTCTCGGCGATGAGGGCAAAGGCCATGGCGCAATCCGCCGGGCCAAAGGCGATGCGTGCGGGGTAGCCGTCGGCCGCCGGCATCAGGCGGGGTGCGCGGTCCGTATCGCTCGCATGCCATTCGATCAGCACGTCGCGGCAGGTGGCGTGGGCGATTTCCTCGGCGAGGAGAATGCGAACGGTCGTCTTGCCGCGCGGGGCGTCTGCGCCGATTACGCGGACGCTATAGCAGGCGGTATCAAGCCACGCTTCCAGGCCCGGCAACAGCCGGTGGACGCGCTGGCTCATGTCGACAGGCAACATGCGCTCATCCCCAAAATTGTCTCGGCCTGAACTCCCCCGAGCGCAGACCCCCTTTCGATGTCTGCAATCTGTGCTGAAATCCTTATCATTCCGTTAAGCACGGCGAGGCTTTGCCGGCGGCCGGCAAAATCGTGCCGGCCGGCTGCGCGAGCGCAGTGCCGGGCGGGCTGTCGATGTCGCGATGCGCTTCGCGCGCACGATGTCCGATATAAAGATTCGCGCGGGGGGGGGGCGGCAGAGGGGCGCAAAAAAATTTTGCGATAGCCCCTTAAGCTTTCTCGGCAGGATCCGTTCTGGACCTTCGAGGCCGCCGATGCCGCATGGCAGCGACCCACAAAGAGCGGGAAAGGACTTCCACATGACTGTTATCGCTTCCAATGTTTCTGCCCTTCGCGCGCAGAATGCCACGACGTCCGCGAACCTCGGCCTGCAGCAGGCCATGGAGCGCCTCTCCTCGGGCAAGCGCATCAACTCGGCCAAGGACGACGCCGCCGGCCTCGCCATCGCCACCAAGATGACCGCCGAAATTCGCGGTCTGAGCGCTGCTTCGCGCAACGCCAACGACGGCATCTCGCTCACCCAGGTCGCCGAAGGCGCAATGGGCGAAGTGTCCAACATCCTGCAGCGTATGCGTGAGCTGGCTGTCCAGGCGTCCTCGGGCACCGTCGAGCAGAAGGACCGCGAAGGCATCAAGGCTGAAGTCGATCAGCTCAAGAAGCAGATCGGCGATATCGCCGAGCGCACCACCTTCAACGGCATCAACCTGCTGAACGGTTCGGGCGGCACGGCTGGCGCGGGCACGACCACTGCGGTCAAGATCTCGATCCAGACCGGCACCAGCAAGGGCCAGACCGTTGACGTCGAGATTGCTGCCACCAACCTGGAGGCCCTGGGCCTCGAAGACGCCGACTTCGACGTCGATACGCAGGAAAATGCGCAGGCCGCGCTGAAGACCCTGGAAGACGCGATCAACACGGTCTCGTCCAACCGCGCCACCCTGGGCGGTATCCAGAGCCGCCTGGAGACCACGGTGAACAGCCTCAGCTCGCAGATCACCAACCTCTCGGATGCCCGGTCGCGGATCGAGGATGCGGACTTCTCGGCAGAGTCGACCGCGCTGGCCAAGAACCAGATCCTGAGCCAGGCGTCGACGGCGATGCTCGCCCAGGCGAACCAGTCGCAGCAGGGCGTGCTGAGCCTGCTCCGCTAAGACCAGCGGTTCCCAGCTTGATCGGCGGCGGTTCTGGTCCACCGTCGCCGGTCATATGGCCCCCGGCACCCAACAGTCCCCATCGTGTCGGGGGTCAACCCTTTCGAAGGACCAAACAGGAAACCCTCGCTCCCCCGGGCGAGGGTTTTTTCCGTTTGGGGAACGGGCGTTGCGCGGCGCACCCCGGGCACAAAAAACCCTCCTCTTCAGAGAAGCGTTGGCGTGGCGCTGGATCAGTTCGATGATGGCCGGTCCCGCATCCGCCGTTCGCTGGCGATATCGCGGCAGTTGTGGAGCGACGCTGCGACTCTAGCTGGGGAGCCTCAAGAGAGCTTGTGCATTGGGAGAGCCCGCCGGCTGATAGACGTATCCAGTGCTCCTGCGAAGGCAGGAGCCCAGGGCGGCCCAGCACTGGCTCTATGGCGATCGGGTCGACGCTCTCCGACCCGAAAATCACGCTGGCCGACGGCACCGGCGGCCCTGAAGAGCCGCCGGCCTGCCCCGGCGAGGCGCTGAGCCATACCCGGCCCGCGCGATTGCCTGATCGCGAAGATCCCCCAGCCCTCCTCCAAAGAGGAGGAGCCGATCTGCCCTTATTTCAGCGCAGCGCAGGCTTCCTGGATGCGCGTGCACGCGTCGCGCAGAATGGCTTCCGATGTCGCGTAGCTCACGCGGAAGGCCGGAGCGAGGCCGAAGGCGCCGCCATGGACGGCTGCAACGCCTCTCGTTTCTAGGAAATAGCCGATGAGGTCTTCGTCCGTCTCGATCTTGCGGTCATCGGGGGTAGTCTTGCCCATGCAGCCCGACACGTCCGGATAGACGTAGAAGGCGCCTTCGGGCGTGGGGCAATGGACGCCCGGTGCATCGTTCAGCATCGCCACGACCAGGTCGCGCCGCTTGCGGAACGCCTCGTTGCGCTCGATGAGGAAGCTCTGGTCGCCGTTGAGCGCGGCCGTGGCTGCTGCCTGGCTGATCGAGCAGGGGTTGGAGGTCGACTGCGATTGCAGCTTGGCCATCGCTTTGATGATCCACTGCGGGCCGCCGGCAAAGCCGATGCGCCAGCCGGTCATCGAATAGGCCTTGGAGCAACCGTTGACCGTGAGCGTGCGCTCATAGAGATCCGGGCAGACTTGCGCGATCGTCTTGAAAGGCGTCGGCGCGTACCAGACGTGCTCGTACATGTCATCGGTGAGGATCATGACATGCGGATGGCGGCGCAGCACCTCGCCCAGCGCCAGCAGCTCCTCGCCCGAATAGGCCGCGCCCGTCGGGTTGGAAGGCGAATTCAGCAGCACCCAGCGCGTCTTCGGCGTAATCGCCGCTTCGAGTTGCTCGGGCTTGATCTTGTAAAGCTGGTTCGCGCCTGCCGAGACGATGACCGGCGTGCCGCCCGCGAAGTTCACGATGTCGGGATAGCTCACCCAGTAGGGTGCCGGGATGATGACCTCGTCGCCCGCCTCGACGGTGGCGACCAGTGCGTTGAACAGCGTGTGCTTGCCGCCCGAGTTCACGCTGATCTGGCCCGGCGCATAGACGAGGTCGTTGTCGCGCTTGAACTTGGCGGCGATCGCGTCCTTCAGCTCGGCGGTGCCGTCGACATTGGTGTACTTGGTCTGGCCCTTGCGGATCGCCTCGATCGCCGCTTCCTTCACGAAATCAGGCGTATCGAAGTCCGGCTCGCCCGCGGAGAGTCCGATAATGTCCTTGCCCTCGCGCTTCAGGGCGATGACCTTGTCGGTCATGGCGAGCGTCGCGCTGGGCTGGATACGGCCGAGGGCCGCGGACGTCCGGGACATTGTCTTCTCCTGATCTGGAACGGGGCGAGGTGTGCGTCCGACATGCAGGCCGGACGGCGCGCTCCATAATCGCCTCAGCCCTTGGGCGCAACCAGCGTCGCGGCGACCATGCCGCGCGAGGCATTGCCGATGAAGAAGCCGTCCTCCAGGTCGATGGGCTTGAGGTCGGCCTCAACCGCCTCGCCCAGGTCGATGAGATTCTGGCGTAGCACGCCGGGCAACAGGCCCCGGCGCAGCGGCGGCGTCAGCAGCTTGTCGCCGCGTTCGACAAAGACGGTCGAGAAGCAGCCCTCGGTAAGATAGCCTTCGGCATCGACCAGCAGGACTTCATAGGTGCCGCCGGCCTTGAGCGCGGCGTCATAATGCTGCCGATCTGTGGTCTTGTGGCACAGGCGGATGTCGTCGGCGGCCAAGGTGCGGCGCTGGAGACTGACCGGCACGATCGCCTGTGGCCAGGCGCGGCGCTCGCCCACCTCGACGGCCATCGCACCTTCCCGTCCCAGCAGCACCCGCACCCGCGCGGGGGTCGAAAGCGCGAAGGTGGCGGCCTGAAGTTCGTTGCGCAGCGCATGCCTGTCGAACCGGAACCCGAGTGTGTCGGCGCTGCGGCCCAGGCGCGCGAGATGCAGATCGAGCATCGGCAGGCCGTTCTCCGGGTCGAAGGCCATTGTCTCGATGAGGTCAAAGCGCGCGGCGGACGCCACAAGATTTCCTACGTCCCCCAAGCCCCCTCCTTCATTGCGCCGCGACGAAGCGCGATTTATCGAGACATTCCTGCCATTCGGCCGCAGGCTGGCTGTCGGCGACCACGCCTGAGCCCAGCCCCAACACGCCATGGCGGGCGCCAGTTTCCACCGAAATGGTCCGGATCGCAACATTGAACCGAGCCCGGCCATCCGGTGCGATGTGTCCGATGCTGCCCGTATAGAGCCCGCGGCCGTAGCGTTCTACCTCCGCGATCACCTCCATGGCG
>DASRXY010000358.1:0-7890 GCA_035654035.1 Sphingobium sp.
CCGTCCCATGGCCGCCCGCGATCGCGTGAGCGCACCGTCACCATTCGCGGTGCGCCGCCGCTGCCGCGCTCCAGCGCATCATGGTTGATCTCGTCACCGCTCGCATAGGCAACCGTGCGCGTCATGAAATTGGCGATCAGCTCGCCCGATCCGTTTTCCCAGAAGCCACTGGTGAAGGGCCAGGAGCAGAACTCGTTCTCGCGCCGATAGACGACCGCATGGTCGACGGACCGGGGCGAACGGGGCGGGCGCAGGCGCATAAGCGGCGATCCTCGGCAAGATGGGCGACCGATTGGCCGACCCGGAAGAAAATGGCCGCCGCGCGCGGAGTGAACGTCAAGCGCGCGGTGGCCAAGGGTGGAGAGCGGACCAGATCCGCGCGTCAGAAATGCTTGCTGACGCTCAGATACCATTCGCGCGGTGCGGCCGGCTGGCCCATGTTCGCACCGGCGCCCAGGCCCTGGATGAAGATGGTCTTCTGCTGATAATATTCCTTGTCGAACAGGTTGGTGACACCGAACGCGACCTCATACTGATCGTCCAGATTTCGGTAGGTCAGGCGCGCATTGAAGGTGGAGCGCGAGGGATCGTCGAAATGCGTGTAGTCGGTACTCCACGCGATCTTGCTGACCCAGAACCAGTCGAGCCGCGGCGTGATGGTGCCGGCCAGTGCGGGCACGGCGATCTTGTACTGGATGCCGCCACTCATCGTCCAATCCGGGAAGCCGATGGGGCGGCCCGTCGTCGAGCCACGGTCGGTGTAGCCGAGCGAATAGTTGATGACGAGATCGTCGATCGGCTGAGCCGTCGCCTCCAGTTCCACGCCCTGGACCGGGTCGCCGTCGGAGACCGGATAGTTCCACGAGCGGCTGATGCACTGGATGCCCACAGTGGTACCGTTGGGCGGGCCGTCCGAGGCCTCATAGTTGCGGCAATTGGTGAAGGCGCTCTCCCAGGCCGTGCCATCCGGCCCATCCGGGATCAGCGTCTGCGTGCCCGGCAGGATAGCAAGCGACGTGCTGCTCGGATCATATTTGGGCTCATTGCCGCTGAACGAGCCGTTGCGCATGGAGTAGTTCATGCGGAAGGCCGCCGCGTTAAGCCGCAAGCGCCGGTCGAGCAGATCCACCTTGAAGCCGATCTCATAATTGATGAGCGAGGTCGGGAACTGCTGCTCGATCTGCCCGGCCTGGAAGATGCGCGTGTTGAAGCCGGGCAGGCGATAGCCGGTGGCAGCCGAGGCATAGACCATGATGCTATCGGTGATCTTGTAGTCGGCGCCCAACTTCCAGTCCCATCGCGAATTGGAGATGGGCAGCTCGAAATAGGTGCTGCTGCTCGACGGCACGAACGTGGTGGACCCCGGCACCGACGCATCGAACTGCGCGGTATAGTCCACGAACTTGCTGTCCTCGGAGCGGCGGATGCCGCCATTGAGGCTCAGCCCATCGAACGGCCGTACCGTAACATTGAGATAGGCAGCCTTGGCTTCCGGATAATAATAGACATTGTGGAACTGCTGGGTGCCATTGCGCACATTCTGCGGCCGGCCGTGTTCCGAGGCATAGCCGTCATAATAGAAGACGCCAGCGACCCAATCGAGCCAACCATGCTGGCCGGTCAGGCGGAACTCGCCGCTCCAGTACCACATATTGTCCTCGTGGTAGATGATGGAGTCTGCCAGTGGCGTGCCGTCCCATGCCGCGCCGAAGCGCGTGTCGATCTCGCGGTAGCCGCCGATGGCCGTCGCCTCGATCTCGTCGGTAATACCCAGGCGCAGCTTGCCGCTCACGCCCCAGTTGGTCAGCGGCACCGTGCGGCCCCAGCAGTTGCCGCCCCGGTAGAGCGAGCCGTTATAGTAAGTGTTGCCCGGGATCTGCGTGCCGGCCGGGAAGGGATCGCAGAAGTTGTCATAAGTGGTGTAGAGGCTGTCGGTCTCGAACCGTTCGTCCCAGCGGAACGGCGTGCCAGGGATCGAGAACTGGTCGAACATGGTGATGAAGTTGCGGCTCACGCCGGGCGCGTTCTCATCGACGACCCCGGTATAGGGACCCCAGCGATTGCCGAATTCGTCCGTGCTCCGCAGCTTGCCGTAGTTCAGGTGATAATCATATTCGAAGACCTTCTCGGCCGCCGATTCATTGTCGGAATGGGCATAGTCGGCCGAGATGTTCAGTTCGATGTTGCTGGCCGGCTGCCAGCGCAGCGCACCGCGCACAGCGCGCGCATCTTCGCCGCCATAATGGCCGATCTCGCAGGAATCCGGCTGACGACCGGTGTTCCAGGCCGTGCGGGCTGATTGGAACGGATAGGTGCCGGCGAGCTCGGGCGTACCCTTGCGATACATCTCGCAACTGAAGTCGAGCAGGTCCATGTAGCCGTCCCGCTTCTTCGACACCATCGAGGCACTGACCGCCAGAGTCTCGGTGAGCGGAATGTTGATGCCGGCGCGCAGGTCGAGCCGGTGATGCGAACCGGTGGTGAAATCTACATAGGCCGTGAGCCCGTCGAAGCTCGGTTTGCGGCTCACCAGGTTGACGGCGCCCGAAATGGCGTTGCGGCCGAAGAGCGTGCCCTGTGGGCCGCGCAGCACCTCGACATGGTCCAGATCGAGCAGGTCGAAATTGGAGCCGAAGAGGAAGGGATAATAGACGTCGTCGATATAGTAGGCGACGGCCGGCTCGCCCGAGAACTGCGTGTCGGTCTGGCCGATGCCGCGCAGGTTCACCGAGACGCCCGCACCGTAAATACCCTCAGACTTGCGGAAAGTGGCATTGGGCACGATGTCGCCGAGATTGGCGAGCTGGGTGATCTGTCGCTCTTCCAGCGCCTCGGCCGTCACGGCGGTGATCGCGATGGGCACGTCCTGCACATTGGTCGCGATCTTGGTTGCGGTGATGATGATCTCCCCGCCGGATCCCGCGTTATTGGCCTGCGGCGCGGTTGCATCGTCCTGTGCCATCGCCGCGCTCGCAAACGCCAGCGACAGCAGCGAAACGGTCGTCATGCCTGTTCTTTTCATGTCGCCCCTCCTGACGGGTCATGGTTTCTCCATTGTTCCGTCAGACTATCGGAGGGATTTTTCGTCGCTTTACCGGAGCGGAGCAACTATTTGTAAAACATTCATCCAAGTTATGCTGATAAAACAACTTGAATACCGGCATCCGGTCTAATGAACGTTGAGAATAATACTTTAATTAAAACCATATTTTACTCAGGCTTTCGGACCACGTCCGCCTGGTACGAAAATGCGCTCCGCCGTATCAAAGAACAGCGCCTTCTGTTGCGCCTGCGGCAGATTGGCGGCGGCCTCCAGCGCATATTGCACCCAGCCGAACATGCTGCCCGGCGTGTTGCCCACATCGCTGCCCCACACCATCTGGTTGGCGTCGAACGTCCTGACCATATGTTCGAGAAACGGCTGCAACGGCACATGCGCCGCATGAAGCTGCTCGATCAGCAGCGTGGTATATTTGTAGTAGATGTTCTTGTGCTGCGCGAGCGCGACATGCTCGGGACTGAGGCCATGCGTCGGGCTGACTTCCGGCCGCGGGAAACCGATATGGTCGAGCACGATGTTCACATTGGGATATTGCACGGCGAACTGCGCCACCGTCTTCATCGTTGCGGGCATGTTACCGCCGATGGGCATGAGCACGATGACGAGGCCCAGCCGGTTGCAGGCATCCCATGCGGGCCGTGCGGCATCGCTCAGGAAGTTGTAGCCGCCCTGCTTGTCCGGCGTGCCGGTGAAGCGCACGCCGGCGATCTTGTCTTCTGCCGCCATCTTGGCGAGCGCGGCGGGCGTCTCGGCGCCCACCGGGTCCAGAATGACGATGGGGATGATGCGATCCGGATGGGCGCGGTGAATGTCCAGCAGGTAGCTGTTATCGGTCTGGTAGGTGCTGTTATATTGCACGCCGCACCCCTTGGCGATCCCGCACTCGTCCCAGAAAGCGAAGACTTCCTTGGGCGTCTGCGGAAAGCGCATGGCCTTGGCCACCATGATCTCCGGCCCGTAGCGTGAGCGGGTCGCCTTGAAGGGATAGCTGTCGACGTCGTTCGTGTAGAAATGTGCATGCGTGTCGTAGAGCTTGAACGATGGCGTGATGACATGGCCAAAAGCCGCGCGCGGCATGGCGGAGAGCGCGGCCGCGCCCAAGGCGGACCCCAGGAAAGTTCGACGTCGCAGCATGAAACCCTCACCTAAGTTGTTGAAATCCCTAGGCCCGTTGTCCTGAATCGCCCTGTTGGCGGGTCAGTCCGGCCCCTCGCTCGGCCCGTGTCTACCAAGACGGACAGCCAGCGACTTGTTCTTAACGGCGTTGTTGTCTGTTCCCTTTGGCAGCGCAGGGGCGCCGCAACGCACCGGAGAGGCACAAGCTTTTGACCGGACCGCGCCGCGCGCGATCCGGCCTTGCGTTCGCGCCGAGCCTTGCCCGAGACTGCCGTTCGCGAACAACGGGAGAGGATGGCGATGAACCGCAAAGCCCTGGCGACCTGCGCGGCGCTGCCTTTGTCTTTGTCTCTGGCGCTGGCGCTGGAAAGCATGGCTGGGGCGCAGATCCCGGCAGACGCGCCGGACTCCATCGACAGCCTGGCGCGCGACATCACGCGGCTGGAATCGCTGCGCGCTGTGAAGGATGTGCAGCGCAGCTACGCCCATTATGCGCAATTCGGCCTGTGGGAGGCCATGGCCGATCTGTTCGCCACGAAAGGCCGCCTCATCTGGGGTGAGCAGACCCTCGCCGGCAAGGCGGTCATCGCCCGCTGGTTCGCCGCGCGGAGCGGCCCGGCCGGTGCGGTCCCAGGCGCGCTCAACACCGAGATGATCGACGACCCGCTCGTCAATCTCTCCGCCGACGGCAACAGCGCCAAGGCCCGCTGGCGCGGCCTCGCCTTCAGGGGCGATGGCAACGGCCGCGCCTGGATCGAAGGCGGGCTCTACGAGAACGACTATGTGCGTGAGAATGGCCGCTGGAAGATCGCTACGCTGCATTATTATCCGCAATATGAGGGCAGCTATGCCGATGGCGTCAGCAATGTCGGCCAGAAGGACCTGCCGATCATTCCCTATCATTTCACGATCGACGAGACGGGCATTCCCATTCCGCCGGCACCGGGCGCCGCCCCTGCCAGCGGCGCGACGCTCCCCGCGCTTGCCCGGCGTGTTGCGGCGCTGAACGACGAGGACGATGTCCGCAATCTCCAGAACACTTATGGCTATTATGTCGACCTGCGCCTGTGGGACGATGTCGTCGACCTGTTCGCCGAAGACGGCGTCGTCGAGATCGGCGGTACGCTCTACAAGGGCAAGGCGGGCGTACGACGCGCCATGGAGACGATGGGGCCGGCGGGGCTCGCCCATGGCGTGCTCAACGATCATCCGCTGTTCGATACCATCGTGACGGTGGCGCCGGGCGGGCAGGAAGCCCATGCTCGCGGCATCGAGCTGGGCATGATCGGCGAGGCCGACAGGGAAACCGCCCACTGGGAAGTCAATGTGTTCCGCAACCGCTTCGTCAAGGAAGATGGGCTGTGGAAGATCCGCGAAATGCGGATCACGCCAGTGATGAAGGCGGATTACAAGACCGGCTGGGGGCATGGGGGAGCGCAAGGCGCTGCGTTGCCCGCCATGCCGGCACTGCTCGGGCCCAATCCGGCGACCGGCAAGCCCGTCGCCACCGGGCGCCTCGCCATCGCTTCAGCCCGGCCCCTTACCGGATCGGTGAAGGCGCGGCTGCTCTCCAGCACCGCGTCCCTCGCCGATCTCCGTCGCCGCTACCTGCGCTCGCTCGCTTATGACGGCACGGAGAACGTCTCCTCCGCCTATGGCCATTATCTCGACGATTTCCAGTGGCCGGGCATGTCCGGCATCTTCGCGGTCAAAGGCAACAAGCAGTCGCCCTTCGCCGGCTATTATTTCGGCCGCGACCGGATCGCCGGCGCGGCGACCGCCATGTACGGCAAGACACCCGATCCGGCCACTGTCATGCGCGCGCGTCTTGCCATCCACTGGCGCATTCAGCCCGTCATCCATGTCGCGCATGACGGGCGCTCGACGCTGCTGCGCACGCGGCTCTTCCATCCCAACACAGGCAAATATGATCCCGCCAGCGGCCCTAATCGCGTCGGCACCATCCAGACCGGCATGTACCCCAACGATCAGGTGGTGCTGGAGGACGGCATCTGGCGGCTGTGGACGCTCACCATCGACGAGCCCTACATGACCATGCCCAATTGGCAGGGCGGCTGGTCAGCGGCCAAGCCCCCGCCGCCCGGCGGCGGCATGCGGCCGAGCCCACTGCTCCAGCGCTATCCGCCAGACCTGCCGATCACCGCGCTCGGCAAACGCGAAGAGGGGTTTGCCGGCGGTACCGGCACCACCATCAACTGGCCCGGCATCCTCCCCATGTGGTTCCATTATCGCAACCCGGTGAGCGGCCGCGTGCCGGAGCGCTACTGGCCCGATTGCGTGCCGTGCGACTTGCAGCCGCAGAACCGGCTCATCAACAATGGCTATCAGATGCCGCCGACGGGACCGGCCATCGATGGCGTGGAGATCGAGAAGCGATGACCGCCCAGCGCTCTTCCCACCGCGCCCGCCGCCTTGCGCACCGGGGCGCCGCGTTCCTCGCGCTGGCCCTGGGTACCGGCATCGCCGCCGCGCAGACGCCCTGCGACCGCGCCTGCCTCATCGATGCCACCGACCGCTATCTCGCCGCGCTCGTCCGCCACGATCCTGGCGCAGCGCCTCTGGCGGTCGATCTGCGCTTCGTGGAGAATGCGCAGCGCCGCGCAGTCGGGGAGGGCCTGTGGCAGAGCGCGACCGGCGGGCCGACCGCCTTCTCCATCCATGTGCCCGATCCGGTGAGCCACACGGCCGGCTGGATCGGCATGATGCAGCAACAGGGCAAGCCGGTGATGGTGGCACTGCGCCTCAAACTGGAGGGAGAGCGCATCGTGGAGGCCGAGCATCGCATCACCGACGTGCGCGATACAGTGCTCGACCGGCTGAAGACACCGCGCCCCGGGCTGCTCGCGGACGTGCCCGCCGACAAGCGCCTCGACCGCGCCACGCTCGTGCACATCGGCGGCAGCTATTATGACGCTGTGGACGATAATGACGGCACCCGGATGCCCTTCGCTGCCGATTGCCAACGTCAGGAAAATGGCATGATTACCGCTGGCGAAGGCGCCGGGCCCGGCCCGCCAGCCAAGGCGTCTCACCCATCGCCAGCGATTGCACGGGGCAGCTCTCCAGTGGCATCATGACCTACATCACCAGCATCGGCGACCGTCAGGTCTTCGCCGCCGATCCGCAGACGGGCCTCGTCATGGGTTTTTCCGTACTGCGCCACCCCATGGACTTCCCGCCCTATGCAGTGACTAGCCTCGATGGCTCCAAATCGCTCTGGACCAGGGAGCGGCTGGGCTATGCGCCGTGGGACAATGTGGCGGCACACATCTGGAAGATCGGCGCCGACGGCAAGGTCCACGAGATCGAAGCCATGGGCTTCCGCGCGCCCAGCGGCACGCCAACGGACTGGGACGCCGTCCGCCGCTGAGAGCGCAGACCTCGACCCGGACCGCTGGTTCCGAGGTGCGAGACCGCCACTCCGCTTGCGCTTTTCCCGTGCCAGCCCGCGCATGAGTGATCCGGTGCACCGGTAGCCCATCCCAGGCAACCCCCACGATCTTCGTGCTCCTGCACAGGCAGGAGCCCGGGGCGGCTGGGACTGCCGGCCGCGGAAAGCTGTTTGACGGTTTCAGCCCAGATGGGCTTTGCTGGGAAAGCGCCCGCTCGTCCTCATGCCCAAGCGCAAGTCACGGGCGCATTGACGCCTTATCGCAGCGTCGCCGAAAACAGCGCCAGCACGGCCGTCCACG
>DASRXY010000359.1:0-2111 GCA_035654035.1 Sphingobium sp.
GCCGCCGCCGATATCCACCACCATGGCGCCGCGCGGCTCGGTGACGGGCAGGCCCGCGCCAATCGCCGCCGCCATCGGCTCCTCGATCATTTGCACGCGTGCCGCGCCGGCATTGGTCGCGGAATCGCGCAAGGCCCGCCGCTCCACGATGGTTGAGCCCGACGGCACGCAAATGACCACCTCGTGCCGGCGCATGCGGCTGGCTCCGCCCAGGGCCTTGTCGATGAAATGCTTGATCATCTGCTCGGCCACGTCGATGTCGGCGATCACGCCGTCGCGCAGGGGGCGAATGGCCTGCACATTGCCGGGTGTCTTGCCCATCATCAGCTTGGCCTCGTTGCCGACAACCTTCACGCGCCGCACGCCATCCACCAGTTCCAGCGCGATCACGGAAGGCTCATTGAGCACAATGCCCTGGTCGCGGACATGGATGACTGTGTTCACCGTTCCGAGGTCGATTGCCATATCGCTGTTGGACCTGCGGAAAATCTTTGAAAAATGCATGCGCGACCGATCGGGGAAGGAGAGGAGGGATTTTTGCGGCAGACTGCGCGGGCCAGGGCGCGACCAGAAGGCTTGTGCGGCCGACCGGCCCGTTTGCAGGGCCGATGGTTAACGACTCGGGCGAAAATGCGCCTGTCCGCCCCCTGATTGACAAGTTCGGCCCATCGGCCCAATTCGCAAAGCCCATGTCCATCGCCAATCCCATGAGCGCCCCAACCGCCGACCAGCGCTTCGGCCTGCGTCGTGCTGTGCGGCTGCCGGGACCGCTCAAGCTGGATAGCGGCGCCACGCTCGCGCCCGTGGACATCGCCTATGAAACCTATGGCGCGCTCAACGCGGACCGCTCCAATGCCATCCTCATCTGCCACGCCCTGACCGGCGATCAGCATGTCGCCTCGGATCATCCCATCACCGGCAAACCGGGCTGGTGGGTGCGCGCGGTCGGACCGGGCAAGCCGATCGACCCGGAGCGGCACTTCATCATCTGCGCCAATGTGCTGGGCAGTTGCATGGGCTCGTCGGGCCCGGCGAGCATCGATCCCGCTACCGGCAAGCCCTATGGCATGAGCTTCCCCGTCATCACCATCGCCGACATGGTGCGCGCGCAGCTCATGCTGCTCGACCATCTCGGCATCGAGCGGCTCGCCGGCGTGATCGGCGGATCGATGGGCGGCATGCAGGCGCTGGTCTGGCCCACGCTCTTTCCCGAGCGGGTGGAGGCGGCCGTGGTGATTGCCTCAACCGCGCGGCACAGCGCGCAGAACATCGCCTTCCACGAAGTGGGCCGACAGGCGATCATGGCCGATCCGCGCTGGCGCGGCGGCGCTTACTATGAGGATGGCAACGCGCCGGTGGCCGGCCTCGCGGTGGCACGCATGGCGGCGCACATCACCTATCTCTCCGAGGCGGGCCTCACCGAGAAGTTCGGCCGGCGCCTGCAGGGGCGCGAGGCCAAGACCTTCGGCTTCGACGCCGATTTCCAGGTGGAGAGCTATCTGCGCCACCAGGGCATCAGCTTCGTCGAGCGGTTCGACGCCAACAGCTATCTCTACATCACGCGCGCGGCCGATTATTTCGATCTGGCCGAGGGGCATGAGGGCAATCTCGCGTCCGCCTTCGCGCGGACCAAGGCGCGCTTCTGCATCATCAGCTTCGATACCGACTGGCTCTACCCGACCAGCGAATCGCGCGCCATCGTCCACGCGCTGCATGCGGCCGGGCGGCAGGCGACCTTCGTCGAGCTGTCCAGCCCCTTCGGCCATGACAGCTTCCTGCTCGACGCGCCCGAAATGAACCGGGTGATCGACGGCTTCCTGCGAGCGGGCCGGTGAACGACAGCGCCGGCGACATCCTGCTCAGCGACGATCCCGCGCTGCTCGATGTGGCGCGCGTCCACGCATGGCTGGCATCGAGCTACTGGTCTCCGGGCGTCGCGCGGGAGACGGTGGAACGCGCCATTGCCCATTCGCACTGCCTCGGCGCCTATGCCGGCGACACGCAGATCGGCTACGCGCGGATGGTTACGGACCGCACCACCTTCGCCTGGCTGGCCGATGTATGGGTCGATGCGCCGGCGCGCGGGCAAGGTCTGGGGCGGCGGATGGTGC
>DASRXY010000360.1:0-2891 GCA_035654035.1 Sphingobium sp.
CGATTTCCGAAGCGACGATCTCGGTGTCCTGGCGGATCGCGGAGATGTTGCTGGACATGGAGTCGGCGGCCAGCGCCGTCTCGTCCACGGCGGCGGTAATCATGGTGACGGTCTGCGACTGCGCGTCCATCGCGGTGCGAATGCGCATGCTCATCGTCTGCACCTCCTGCACCGTGGCGCGGATGCGCTCGTTGGTCTCCACCGATTGGCGAGTGGCGTTCTGGATGGCGGCGATCTTGTGGGCGATGTCGTCGGTGGCGCGCGCGGTCTGGCTAGCGAGTGACTTCACTTCCTGCGCCACGACCGCGAAGCCGCGCCCGGCGTCCCCTGCGCGCGCCGCCTCGATGGTGGCGTTGAGGGCGAGAAGATTGGTCTGCCCAGCAATGTCGCGGATGAGGCCAAGGATCGACTCGATCGACTGGGCATGGTCGGAGAGGGCGGCGGACATGGTCACGGCATCGCCTGCCTGCTGCGAGGCGCGCGCCGCGACTTCGGCTGAAAGGTCGACTTCGCTGCGGGCTTCCTCAATGGCGCGAATGAGGCCGGAGCTGGTGTGCGCCGCTTCGCGCATTGCGATGGCGGACTGCTCGGCGGCGGCGGCCACTTCGCTGGCCTTGTCGAGCATGCCGCGGGTCGCCGTGCTGGCTTCGCGGGCCTGGTCGCGCAACTGTTCACCCAGCGTGGCGGCCTTGTCGATCTGACCCGTCATCAGTTCGGAAAATTTCTGGCGCTGGAGGTCGCGGCCTTCCTCATCCTTCTCGCGGTTGATCTCGCCATAGACGGAGCAGATCAGTTCCACATTGACGAGCAGGACGCCACGCATCGCCCGCATCAGTTGCGAGCGCTCCTCGGTATCTTCCACGATTTCGACGAGAAGTTCGCGGACGCGGTCCACCGCGCGGTTGACCACCACGATCTGACTGCGGACCGAATAGCCATGGCGCAGTGCTGCGCGCAAAAAGGTGCGCGCCGAGTCCGCCCAGCTCTCGTTAGCGAGATCGTGCAGCAAGGCGCGATAATAGCCGCGCGCCCCCTCACGCAGCGAGTCGATTTCCTGTGCGGAGTAAGGGGCGCCGGGATTGCGCTCCAGATGGGCGTCGAGTGCCGCGTCGCCTACCTCATCGATGCGATCGCCGAGTAGCGCGCCGATCTTGGCTGCCATGCGCGGCATGTCGCCTGCCGGATCGAACTCCCGCAAGCGCACCGACATCGGAATATTGTCGCTGGTCATAGCCGCCATGGTCTCTTTCCTCTGTATTTGGCGCCGGTTTGCGGATTCATCCACCCGCGCTGGCTCATAAGCCCTGTTCGTTAATTGGCAGCTAACGTCGCTTGGTCACGGTGATCTGCCCGGCGAGGGAGACGGGGCGTTTGCAGTGCGGCAGCTTTGCGCTAAAGGGGCCCCATTCGTTCAGCTACGGGGATCACTCTTCCATGGCGCAGTCCAGCCAAAGGCCGCTTTCGCCCCACATCACGATCTGGCGATGGGGGCCGCACATGCTGGTCTCCATCCTCCACCGCGTCACTGGCGACGGCATGGCCATTTTCGGCACCGCGCTGCTGGTCTGGTGGCTCTATGCCGCAGCTACGGGCGGCGCGAGCTACGCGACGTTCCAATATTATGTCTGGCAGGCCGCGCCGGGGGATACGCTCGGTTGCATCGCCAACGTCGCGGGGCGCATCCTGCTGGTGGGCCTGACCTGGGCCTTCTTCCAGCATCTGCTCTCGGGTCTGCGCCACTTCGTGCTGGATATGGGCGCGGGGTATGAGCTGAAAATCAATCGTACCTGGTCGCTCGCTATCCTGGCGCTCTCCGTGGTGCTGACGGCGCTGTTCTGGGGCTGGCTGCTGATGGGGAGGACCTACTGATGCGCGGAGGAACGGATCTCGGCCGGGTGCGCGGCCTGGGTGCGGCCAAGGACGGCACGCATCACTGGATGGTCCAGCGTATGACCGCGGTGGGCAATCTGCTGCTGGTGGTCTGGCTGGTCGTCAGCCTTGCCTCGCTGCCCAGCCTCGATCATTGGGCGGTTACGGGCTGGCTGGCGCAACCGCTCGTCGCAGTGCCGATGATCCTGCTGCTCATTAGTGTCTTCAATCATTTGCGCCTCGGTCTTCAGGTAATGATCGAGGACTATGTGCATGATGACGGCCTCAAGTTCGCGGCGCTGCTGCTCGTCAACTTCTACGCGGTCGGGGCCGGCGCGCTCGGCATCTTCTCCATCGCCAAAATCGCATTTACCGGAGGCAGCCTCTGATGGCGCAGGCCTACAAGATCGTCGATCACACCTATGACGCCGTGGTAGTGGGCGCGGGCGGCTCCGGCCTGCGTGCGACCATGGGCATTGCCGAGAGCGGCCTCAAGACCGCCTGCATCACCAAGCTCTTCCCCACGCGCAGCCATACTGTCGCTGCACAAGGCGGTATCGCAGCAAGCCTGGGCAACATGGGGCCGGACCATTGGACCTGGCACATGTACGATACCGTTAAGGGGTCGGACTGGCTGGGCGACCAGGACGCCATCGAATATCTCTGCCGCGAGGCGCCGGCTGCCGTCTATGAGCTGGAACATGCCGGCGTGCCGTTCAGCCGCACCGAGGATGGGCGCATCTATCAGCGCCCCTTTGGCGGCATGATGCAGAACATGGGCGCCGGCCCGCCGGCCCAGCGCACCTGCGCGGCAGCCGATCGCACCGGCCACGCCATGCTGCACACGCTCTACCAGCAGAGCCTCAAGTACGACGCGGACTTCTTCATCGAATATTTCGCGCTCGACCTCATTATGGAAAATGGCGAGTGCCGGGGCGTCATGGCGCTTTGCCTGGAGGATGGCTCCATCCACCGCTTCCGCAGCCATGCTGTGGTGCTGGCGACGGGCGGCTACGGGCGCT